>NZ_JBXAOA010000013.1:0-147460 GCF_058802325.1 Pseudomonas sp. GW822-FHT02E03
GGCGTCGGCAGCGTCAGAGGTGGATAAGAGACTGACACACCGCCTTCGCGAGCAAGCCCGCTCCCACATTTAGATCTGTGTATCAGGCGCTGACGGGTTGTGCCTTGGTGACTAGCTCAGCCTTCGAAGCCGGGCGATAAAGAATGTAGTAATACGCCCCCAGACAAATCAGCCAGCAGAAAATCGCCGTCCACACGTTGTGCGAAAAGAAGTGCGCGCCCTGCATCATCCGGCTGATGGAAAACACCGAACCCAACGCGAAGGCGAAGACAAAGGCTTTGCGCGCCAGCCGCGGGCGACGGTCGCGCAATACGAAGAACAGCGCAAACAATGTGAAGCCCGTCGCCGCATGACCGCCAGGCCAGCAGCGGCCCGGCTTGTCGGTATGCGGGCGAGGGCTGAGCAGTTCGCTGTAGGTTTCGTGCCCGCCGAATTGCTCCAGGCTCCATGGGCATTGCACCGCCGTCACCGCTTTGACCGGGGTGACAAACGAGGTTGCCAGTGCCAGAGACAACACCAGGCAACCCAGTTCACGTTTGAACGGTTTGAGCCTGTCCATGAAAAAGGCGCCGATGAAGCCCAGGATGGCGAACACCGAGAAGGCGATGACCACTTGCTTGGCCCGGTCATGCAGGATGTCTTCCAGGAAGTAACTGTGCCGCCCGATGAACGCCCCGGCGACCGGGTCATAGAACAGCTTGGCAAGGTCCATGTCCAGGGACGTCAGTTCGAGCAACAGCAGGGTGATCGCCGCAATGGCGGGCACTCCCAGGCATAGCCAGGCATTCAGTGGCCTGGAAGCGGGGCGGGCAGCGGTCGAAGCCATGGCAATTCCTTGGTGAGTGAAATGATCTGAAGAGCGCAACCGCGGGGAGTCTGGCCACGCCGCTGTCGTCAGCCTGTGAATCGATGGTGAAAAAGTTGTTAACGCCATCCAAGGTTTTTTTTGTCGGATTTACCCCCGCATGCCACCCTATCCCTGAGCCACACTTGCCTTTAAGCTGCGCGCCAAGACAGCCGTTACTGTGTACGGAGGAGGTGCCGATGCGAATTCTATTGGTTGAAGACAACCGCGATATCCTGGCCAATCTGGCCGATTATCTGGGGCTCAAGGGTTACACCGTGGATTGCGCGCAGGACGGTTTGTCGGGCCTGCACCTGGCGGCCACCGAACATTACGATTTGATCGTGCTCGATATCATGCTGCCCGGCATCGACGGTTACACCCTGTGCAAACGTCTGCGCGAAGACGCCCGCCGCGACACGCCAGTGATCATGCTCACTGCCCGCGATCAACTGGATGACCGTTTGCAAGGCTTCAAATCCGGTGCAGACGACTATTTGATCAAACCCTTTGCCCTGTCCGAACTCGCCGCGCGGATCGAGGCGGTCATGCGCCGCGCCCAAGGGGGCGGTCGCCGTGCCTTGCAAGTCGGTGATCTGAGCTACGACCTGGATACCCTGGAAGTCACGCGCGAAGGCCGTCTGCTGAAACTCAACCCGGTGGGCCTGAAGTTGCTGGCCGTGTTGATGCAGAAAAGCCCCCATGTATTACGCCGCGAAGTTCTCGAAGAAGCCCTGTGGGGCGATGACTGTCCGGACAGCGACAGCCTGCGCAGCCACGTCCATCAACTGCGTCAGGTGATCGACAAGCCATTCGACAAGCCCTTGCTGCACACGGTGCATGGCGTCGGTTATCGCTTGGCCGAGGGCCGTGATGGAGTTTAAACAGAGCCTTGCGCAACGGATCATCATCGCCTTTGCGTTGATGAGCGCGCTGGTGGCGGGAGCCTTCGCCATGGGCATTGTGGCGACCGTGCACCTGGTGGAAGAGAAACTGATTTCGGCAGGTCTGGGCGGCGATTTGCAACGCCTGCTGCTGATGGACAGCGTGTCGGACTGGAGCCACCGCCCCGAGCCGGACCAACTGTTCTATTTCAGCGGCGGCCCGGGCGACTTCGAATTACCCAAGGATTTGCGGCACCTGGATTCAGGCTTTCATGAAGTCTTTCGCGAGCAGCTGTCATATCACGCGATGGTCGAAGTCGTTGACGGTCGGCGTTACGTGCTGATGCAGGACCAGAGCGATTTCGAAGAGCGTGAGCGGGTGCTGTTTGCCGTAGTGCTGGTGGGTTTCGTACTGAGCCTGGCATTGGCGGTATTTCTGGGCTGGGTGCTGGCACGCAAGGTCATGGCGCCAGTGGTGCGACTGGCCCGTCAGGTGCGTCATCGCGATCAACTGCTAGGGCTGGCGCCGCCACTGGCGCCAGACTATGCCGCCGATGAAGTGGGCGAGCTGGCCGTGGCCTTCGACGCCACCCTTGGGCGTCTGCGTCAAGCATTGACCCGTGAGCGATTGTTCACCAGTGACGTCAGCCACGAGCTACGCACGCCGTTGATGGTGTTGGCCAGTTCCTGTGAACTGTTGCTGGAAAACCCCGGTATCGATCAGCGCGGCCGTGCTCAGGTGGAGCGAATTGCCCGTGCGTGTGCCGAGATGCGCGAGCTGGTGCAAACCTTCCTCATGCTGGCTCGCGCTCAACATGAAGACGCCAGCATGGCTCCCCAGCAGACCCTGAGCCAAGTGGCCGACGGGCTACTTTCTCAATGGCGCGAGCCGATCGAAGCCAAGGGCCTGACACTGAAATTCGAGCCGGAAAATCCGCCGGACACCCGCTATAACGCGACGCTTTTGCATGCGGTGATGGGCAACCTGTTGCGTAATGCGCTGCATTACACCGAGCACGGCTACATCCTCCTCGCCCTGACGGACACGGGGTTCGTGGTCGAGGACAGTGGCGTAGGCATTCCCGAGGAAAAACGCGAGGCGATGTTCGAGCCTTTCGTGCGCGGCAACGAGAAACGCGGCGAGGGCCTCGGGTTAGGGCTGTCGCTGGTGCAACGGATTTGCGAGAACCAGGGCTGGAGCGTCAGCCTGACCAACATGGAACCCAATGGTTGCCGCTTTCAGGTGAATTTGAGTCCGTCTTTGATCTGAAGGAAAAACGAAAAGATCCTGAATTGGCCCTGTAAAACCCTGAAATAATTCCGGGTTTTACATGACGATTTTTTCACAAAGGCACGACCTGACACTGACACGACGCTACCTAAGGTGGTGGTCATCAGAAGTTCAGGAGACTGCAGTGATGGCTGGTCCGATCAAACTCGATTTTTCCGAAAAGTACGACGATCAACACGCCCAGAAATATTTGCGCAAGCATCAGGAAGGTCCCAGCCGCCGACTGTCCCATTGGCGTGACGAACAATTGGCGCGAAAAGCGCTGACGCTGGCCGGTGAGCCAGGATTGGTCCTCGATTTACCGTGCGGCGCGGGGCGTTTCTGGCCGCTGCTGGCGGAAAAACACAACCGTGTCATCATCGGGGCCGACAACTCGGAGTCCATGTTGAAGACTGCCATGCAGGCGCAACCCGCCGACGTGGTGAAACGGGTACAACCCTTGCACACTTCTGCATTCGACATTGCCTTGCCCGATAACGCCGTCGACAGCATTTTCTGCATGCGCTTGCTTCATCACATCGGTGAAGCCGAGCATCGACTGACCATTCTGCGCGAATTCGAACGAGTCACCCGTGACAGCGTGATTGTTTCGTTGTGGGTGGACGGCAATTTCAAAGCCTGGAAACGCAAGCGCGCGGAGAAACGACGTAGTCAGGAGGGTTACCAGAATCGATTTGTGTTACCGGCCGCCACGGTTGAAAAGGAATTCGAGCAGGCGGGTTTTCGGATCCAGGAACATCTGGATTTTTTACCGTTCTATGCCATGTGGCGGGTATACGTATTACGCAAGAGGTAACAAGATGGCAATGCAATGTGCAGCACAAACAGAAGTGGCTTCTCAGGACCGCTTCGACTACTTCTGGAACCTGCGCGGTGAATGGGTAGAAGAACCCAACGTCCGTCGCGGTGGCGAAAGTGGCGTGCAGCGCGTTAGGGGCCGTGATGGACAGTTGCTCTACACCAAGCGTCAAACCGGGCATATCTATCGCAGTGCGTTACACCCGTTCGGCCGACCGACGGTGTTGCGCGAGCGCGATGCGCTCATTGGCCTGCGTCTGCTCAACGTTCGTGTTCCGGAAATCGTTTTCTGCGGGGCGCAGCGCGATCCCATGCACAAATGGCGCGCATTGCTGGTTACCAAGTCCCTGGATGGTTTCGGGGAAATCCAGCACTGGTACGCGGGTGGCGGTCGCGAACGTTACGGTGAGGCGGTGCACGATCGCGTGTTGAAGGATCTGGCCGACAACCTGGCCCGCATGCACAAGGGCCGTTGGCAACACAGCTGTATCTACATCAAGCACGTATTCGTGCGGGTCACCGGCGAAGGCGAGTCAGCCAAGGTCGAGGTGGCGTTGATCGATCTGGAAAAATGTCGGCAGCGCTTGACCCCCTATCAAGCGGCGGCCCATGACCTGAAGCAACTGCGTCGCCACTCGTCGTTCAGCGATACGGACTGGAAAAAACTCGTCTATTTTTATGAGACGGCGTTTGGCAGCGCTATCAAAGGCTTATAACAATGAAACTCGAAATTGCACGAGGTTTGTTTTTAGCCGGAGCCTTGGCAGTTGCTTCATTGGCGGTGGCGGCCTGGGAGCAACCCCGCACGCAAGTCCTCAGCTCCGTGCACGGTGACGCGCATTGTCCGTTGCCCCGGGTTGCAAAAGCACCCGTGGCCACTCAACCCGATCATGACTTGTTACTGTTCATGTTCGGACTTTCTCAGGGACTGAGGCCACAAAGTTGAACAGATTGAAGCCCAAATAAAAGGCCTCGCAGTTGCGAGGCCTTTTGCTTTTTGACGTCAAGGTTGCCGATCGTTCCCACGCTCTGCATGGGAATGCCTCCACGGACGCTCCGCGTTCGGCTTTTGATGGAACGCGGAGCGTCCCGGGCTGCGTTCCCACTCAGAGCGTGGGAACGCTCATGTAGGAGCTGCCGAAGGCTGCGATCTTTTGACGTCAAGGTTTATCGGGCTTGGCCAGCAACGTGTAGATGCACGGCAACACAAACAACGTGAACAGCGTCCCGATCGACATCCCCGTCGCGATCACCGTGCCGATGTCGAACCGGCTGACCGCACCCGCGCCCGTGGCGATGATCAACGGCACCATGCCGAACACCATCGCCGCCGTGGTCATCAATACCGGACGCAGACGAATGGCCGCCGCTTCCTCCACCGCCTCGCGAGGCGACAGGCCCTTCTCCTTGCGCAACTGGTTGGCGAACTCGACGATCAGGATCCCGTGCTTGCTGATCAGCCCGATCAACGTCACCAATCCCACCTGGGTATAGATGTTCATGCTCGACCAGCCAAGGAACAGCGGGATCAACGCGCCACAGATCGACAGCGGCACGGTGACCAGAATCACCAGTGGGTCGCGGAAACTTTCGAACTGGGCTGCCAGCACCAGGAAGATGATCGCCAGCGCCAGGGCGAAGGTGACCCATAGCGCGCTGCCTTCCTGAACGTATTGCCGTGATGCGCCGGCATAGTCGACGGCATAACCCGCCGGCGCTTCTTCCCGAGCGATCTGGCGCACGGTGTCGATGGCTTCACCCATGCTGACCAGCGGGACCCCGGAAAGAATTGCCGAGTTGAGTTGCTGGAACTGGTTCAACTGGCGAGGCCGAGCCCGGTCGGTCACGGTGATCAGGGTCGACAGGGGCAGCAATTCGCCCTTGGTGTTCTTGACGTAATAATGGTTCAGCCAGTCGGGGTTATCGCGAAAAGGTCGCTCCACCTGCGCAATGACTTTGTAGCTGCGGCCTTCGATAGTGAAACGGTTGATCTCCGCCTCACCCAATAACGTCGCCAGGGTCCCGCCCAGGGCCTGCATGGACACGCCCATTTGTGCGGCCTTGGCTCGATCGATATCCACCACGACTTCGGGTTTGTCGAAGGCCAGGTCGACGTCGACGAAGGCGAACTTGCCGGATTCCATCGCTCTTTTTTTCACCCGGTCCGTCACTTCCAGCAACGACTCGTAAGTGTTGGCCGAGTTGATCACGAATTGAAACGGCAAGCCTTCGCCGGTACCCGGCAGGGAAGGCAGGTTGAAGCCGAAGATTTGTAACCCGGGGATGCTCTCCAGCTTGCTTTGGACCTCGGGGAGGATCTGCATCTGGGTCCGGTCGCGTTCGTTCCAGGGTTTGAGCAGGAAGCCGCCGATCCCCGATTGCACGCCGTTGAAACCGTTGATCTGGAATGAGGAGTAGTACTCGGGGAACTCCTTGAAAATCGTGAGGAACTCGTCGGTGTAGGTGTTCAGGTAGTCGAGGTTGGCCGTCTGCGGAGCGCTGGCCATCATGAAGATCACGCCTTGGTCTTCGTCCGGCGCCAGCTCCGATTTGGTGAATTTCAGCAGCACCGGAATCAGGCACAGCACGATCACCGCGAACACCAGCACCACCGGCCGGGTATTGAGGGTGCCATGAAGCAGACTCTGGTAGCGGCGCTTGAGACCCTCGAAGATCACGTCCAGGCGATGGGCCAGGCCGGTAGGGTTTTCATCGTGGCGCAGCAGCAGGGCGCACATCATCGGCGACAGCGTCAGGGCAACGACGCCGGAGATCACCACCGCCCCGGCCAGGGTCAGGGCGAATTCCTTGAACAGCGCCCCCGTCAGACCTGTCAGGAAGCCGATCGGCGCATAGACCGCCGCCAGGGTGATGGTCATCGACACCACCGGCATGGCGATTTCCCGGGCACCCTCGATAGCCGCATCCAGCGGCGTCTTGCCTTCTTCGATATGCCGGTGGATGTTTTCCACCACCACGATGGCATCGTCCACCACCAGCCCGATGGCCAATACCATCGCCAGCAGGGTCAGCAGGTTGATCGAGTAGCCCATCATCTGCATGAAGAACATCACGCCGATCATCGACAGCGGAATGGTGACCACCGGGATTACCACCGAGCGCAAGGCGCCGAGAAACAGGAACACCACCACGATCACGATCAGCACCGCTTCGAACAGGGTTTTCACCACTTCGTCGATAGACGCTTGAATGAACAGCGTGGCGTCGTAGGCGATTTCACCTTTCAGGTTCGGCGGCAGCTGGGCTTCCAGCTCCGGCATGATCTTGCGCACTTCCCTGATCACATCCAGCGGGTTGGCGCCTGGCGTGGCCTTGATACCGATGTACACCGAGGGGGTGCCGCCAAAAGAGCTGATGGTGTTGTAGTTCTCCGCGCCCATCTCGACCCGCGCCACGTCCCGCAGCAGCACGCGGCTGTCGCCATCGACCTTGAGCGGAATCGCGCCGAAGGCTTCGGCGGATTTGAGTTCGGTGTTGGCGTTGATGCTGGTGACTACGTACTCGCCTTTCACTTCGCCGGCGGCGGAGAGGAAGTTGTACTGGCGCACGGCGTTGGTCACATCGCTGGCGCTCAGGCCGTAACCGGCGAGTTTCACCGGGTCCAGCCACAGGCGCATGGCGAATACCTGGTTGCCAAGAATCTCGGCTTCGGCCATGCCCGGCAGGGTCGCCAGTTTCGGCTGGATAACCCGTGACAGGTAATCGGTGATCTGCGGATTGCTCAGTTCGTCGCTGAAGAAGCTGATGTACATCAGCGCCGAAGCGTCGGCGGCTTCCTTGCTCAGCACCGGGTCTTCGGCGTCCTGAGGTAGCTGGTTTTTGACCTCGTTGGCCTTGGCCAGCAGCTCGGTGAACAAGCGATCGCTGTTGGCGCCAATGCGTGCGTAGATCGAAATCACCGAGAAGTTCTGGCGACTGACCGACGTCATGTAGTCGATGCCTTCGGCGCTGGCCAGGCTCTGCTGCATCGGTTGGGTGATGTAACCCTGGATGGTTTCGGCGTTAGCCCCGGGGTAAGCGGTGGTCACCGTGATCAGGGCGTTTTCCATTTGCGGGTATTGGCGCAGCGGCAATTTGCTCCAGGCCTGGAAGCCCAGCAGCACAATCAACAGGCTGACCACGGTGGCGAGCACCGGGCGGCGGATGAACGGGTCGGTAAAAGCCATAGGGATTCCTTGATCAGTCAGCGTGCGGCTGACTGCTCTTCTCGGCTAGGGTCTTGTCGTCGCTAATGGCAATGTGTGCGCCGTGGTCCAGTTTGATCTGGCCCCCCGTGACCACTTTTTCGCCGTTCTGCACGCCTTTGGTGATCATGACCATCCCGTCGCGGCGCTCGCCGGTTTCGATGAAGCGCCGCTCGGCGATCAAAATCGGCTCGCCCTTGTCGTCTTTTTCGAGGCTGCCGTCTTCGGCCTTTTTCTGCGCGACGACGTACAGCGAGTTGCCATAAAGGGTGTAGGTGATCGCGCTTTCCGGCACGACGATGCGTGGCTGCGGATCGGGCAACATCACCTGCAGGCTGGCGAACATCCCCGGCAGCAGTTTGTCATCGGGGTTGGCCAGGGTTGCGCGCACCAGCACGTTGCGGGTGCTGCTCTCGACCTTCGGGTTGATCGCACTGATAGTGCCGGGGAAACTCTCTGTCGGGTAGGCTGAGACAATGACTTGTACCGGTTGGCCGAGGGCTATTTTCGGCACCGATTGTTCGGGCACAAAGAAGTCGACGTAGAGGCTGCTGATGTCTTGCAGGGTGGCGATCATCGTGCCGCTGGCCACGTAGTCGCCGACGTCTACCTGACGAATGCCGATGGTGCCGCTGAACGGGGCGAGGATGCGTTTTCTCTCCAGTGCCGCCTTGAGCTGATTGACGGTGGCACGACTCTTTTGCAACACCGCCGAGAGTCGGTCGAACTCGCCTTTGGAAATGGCCTGGCTGCCCACCAATTGGCTGCCGCGACCGTAATCCAGTTGCGCCAGTCCCAGGTCGGCTTGAGCGGTTGCCAGCAGGGCCGTTTCAACGGCGGTGTCGAGTTGCAGGATCGGCTGACCGGCCTTGACCTTCTGTCCCGACTCGAACTGCACCTCCTTGACGGTGCCGGCGATCTCCAGGCTCAGGTCGACCCCTTGCAGCGCCGTGAGGGTGCCGACCGTTGGCAAACGGCTTTGCCACGGACGTTCGGTGGCGGTGGCCACGGCGACACTTATCGGTGGTTTCGGCACGGAGAAGCCCTGCATCATCGTGTAGATGGAGAAGGCTTTGTAACCGGCCAGGACCAGCACGATTAGCAGGACAACACCCAACATGATCAGCATGCGGCGACGCAGCATATTTCCATTTCCTTGGAGAAAATCAGGTGAGACAGGCGGGAACATTACTCCCACTGCGAAAGGGATTCCAACTGTAGCAGCTGGCGCAGCCTGCGTTCGGCTGCGAAGCAGTCGTGAAATCAGACACCGAGTTGTATCAGACAAACCGCGGTGTATGGATTACGACTGCTGCGCAGCCGAACGCAGCCTTCGGCAGCTGCTACAAGGCTGCGATCTTTCAGGTGTTTACGCCATCAGATGGAGGTGGTTGTCCCAGAGCCCCGCAGGTAACTCCAGAGGTTTTGCGACCAGGGTTGTCTGGCGGCAATCGTAGTAGCGGCAACGGCCTTGGCCGGAGGTCACGACAAAACCATCGGCCACGGCCCCGACGCCGGCGCAGTCGGGAAGTGGCGCATCCAGGCGTACTTCACCGCTGTCCAGGTCCCAGATAAAAAAGCGGTTACCCCGCGGCGCGGTCAGGGCGACCAGACGCAGTTCGCTGTGCACGGCGACGCTGGCGGTGTAATGCCCCATGGCCTGCAACTGATGCTCGGGCACCGGGAACGCCACGAACGGTTGGCCGGGACGCTTGATCGCCAGCAGCTCCGATGACTCGTGGGCATCGCCCATGAACTGCTGGCCGGCGACGATGGTGCCATCGCTGGCGACGCCCAAGTGCCGCACGCTGTTCATTTGCTGAGCCAGTGTTTCCTTGCTCAACAAAGTGCCATCGCGCTGCATTAAAACCAGGCTCGGCTCCATCGCGTTGAGGTTCATCTCGACCCGGCTTTCGGCCTCGGTGCGAATGCCACCGTTGGCCACAATCAGCGTCTCGCCATCGGGCATCCACGACACCTGATGCGGGCCGACACCGTGGGTGGAAAGCTCGCCGCTGTGCACCAGCCGCTCATCTTCGAACTTATACACACCGAGCAGGCCACGGCCCGGATCGGAGGTGTCGTTCTCGGTGGCGTACAGCCAGTCGCCGCTGTGGTGAATCACTGCGTGACCGTAGAAGTGCCGGTTCGGCTGCGAGACCACGGTTTGCAGCAGCGTGCCGTCGCGCAGGTCGATCAGGTAACTCTCGGTGCCCGGACGCCGAGCGACGAACAGTGCTATCGGCAGCGTCGGGTGGTTGATGATGTCGTGGCACCGCTGGCCGACCTGGGTGGCAAACACCCGGGTGCCATCCAGCCGATAACCGACGGCGTAATGCTTGCCGTCACCATCGTCCCGCGCCGAGAGCAACAGCGGGCTTTTGTCCTTTTGCTTGAACAGCGTCCAGCCGCCCAGTGTCACCGCACCCAGCAGCAAACTCCCTAACGTCAGAGCCTGGCGTCGCAGCATGGCACTTGCCCTCATCAGTCACCGTCGTTGGCGTTGAAGCCCAGTTGGATGCCCAGCGCCTTGGCCAGTTCGCCTTCGTGCAGGCGATGGACAACGTTGAGGCTGTCGTAGATGGCGTTGAGCTGCTGGCGCCCGGCATCGTCAGTGAGCATGTCGGTCAGCGAGCGTTGGTTGCTGGCGAACAGTTTCAGGGACGCTGCGTAGGCCTCGTCGATCTTGTCGGCCAAGGGTTTCTGCTCGCTAGGCAACAGACCGCGCAGGCCTTTGTTGTCGACACCGACCCAGACCGTTTGCGCCGCGCTCAGGCTCGCTTGCAGGCCTTGCAGCGACGATTGGCTGCGCCAGGCATCGGCCTGGAACGGCTGCGGCGAGCCCTTGCTCTGACGGCCCATCGGCGTGCCGAGTTTTTTCTTCAGGGTGTCCAGCGCGGTGACCTGCACGCGCAGCAGATCGGCGATCGCCTCGTGGGAGTCGGCGTAGCGCTGGTTCGGGAATTTGCTCATCTGCGCGAGCATGCCGTCGTTGGTGTTCCAGCGCGACAGGATCTCTTCGGCCAGTTGCTTCTGACGTTCGCCAATGGCAGTCAACAGCGGGCAGTATTTGGCTTTCTGCGCGCTGTCAGCCATGTCGATCTTGCTGTCGAACAGAATGTATTCATAGGCCGAGAGCCCCTGAACCACTACGCTGGACTTGGTCAGGGCGGCGGCATCGATCTGCGGCTGCGCGGTCACCAATTGCTCGACCTGACGGCCGACGAGGTTCTTCTTGTCCGGCCAGAACTGCACTTGCCACGAACGGTTGCCCTCGGCCAACGGCCCGATCAGCAGCGGTTGCAACTCGGCCCAGGCTTTCTGCGCGTGCAGGAAGTCGGCGCGGGCGGTTTCGAGGTTTTCCTTGCCTTGGCAGAACGCCAGGGCGCTGACCGCCAATTGACGGTCGGCTTCGACCCAGCGGCTGTAGGTCGGCAGGATGACTTGCTTGGCGATGGCCGCCGACGTGACCGCTTGCGGATCCTGGGGCGAACAGGCGCCCAAGGCGAGGGCGGCAAGGCTGGTGAACAACAATTTGGGACGGAACATGTCGGGCTCCCGCTGAAGGAAAACGTATTAAAGGGAATTCAAAAACGCCAGCAACGCCGCACGCTGCTCGGCATTGAAAGACAAAACCTGTTGCTGCGCCGCCTGTGCCTCGCCGCCATGCCAGAGCACGGCTTCAAGCAGATTGCGGGCGCGGCCGTCATGCAAAAACTGGGTGTGGCCGCTGACCGTCTGTGTCAGGCCGATGCCCCACAACGGCGGCGTGCGCCAATCGCGGCCACTGGCCTGGAACTCGGTGCGGTTGTCGGCCAGACCGTCGCCCATGTCATGCAGCAGCAGGTCGCTGTAAGGGCGAATCACTTGATTGGCCAATTCAGGTTCCGCGGCGTTGGCGGCGGTGGTGTATTTCGGGGTGTGGCAGGACTGGCATCCCGCCTGGAAAAACAGATTCTTGCCGGCCAGCACTTGCGGTGCGCCGACATCGCGACGGGCCGGCACCGCGAGGTTACGGCTATAGAACAGCACCAGACGCAGAATGTTGTCGCTGACTTCCGGCTCGCCATCCGGGCCATTGCCGTTGGGCGCCTGCTTGCAAGCGGTTTGCGCATCGGTGCAGTCATCAACGGGTCTCAGGCTGGTCGTGAGGCCCATATCACCAGAGAACGCGTGAACGTTTTGTTGATTGAGGTTCGGTTGCCCGGCCTTCCAGCCAAATCGCCCGAGGACGGTTTTCTGCTGCGCGTCATCCCAGACCCGGTTCGGTCGTCCGGCGATGCCGTTCTTCTCCCGAGCCTGGGCCTCGGCGTTAGCCAGGATGGCCTCGTCGGGGATCGCCTCAAGCAAGCCCAGGCCAATCATCGGCGGTGCGATGCGCGCCGAGAAGCGCGTGTCGGGGTGCATCGGGCCGTAGCCGAGCTGGGTCATCTGCAAGGTTGGTTTACGCAACTTGATTTCGCTGCCGTCCTTGAACCGCACCGGGACCGCTGTGTAATCGACGCGCACCTTACCTTCCGGAACGACGCCGGGCACCGACATGTCCTGGAACTGCCCACCGTAGACAGGCTCTGGCACCACGCCCAATTGTTCGATGACTTTGGCATAAGCCGGCGTATCAGGAATCGACAGGCGCACCAGCATCGACACCGCATTCGGTGCATCGGGCGCGGGCGGGTGACCGCGCCCGTCCTTGATGTGGCAGTTCTGGCAGGCGTTGGTGTTGAACAACGGGCCAAGGCCATCGCGCGCGGTGGTGGTCGATGGGGCAATCACCCAAGGGCTGCGAAAGAAACTGTTGCCGACGCTGAAATCGACGCGCCGTGACGGCGGCAGATTGGCGGACGGCAGGGAGAATGCGTTCTGATCGGTCTTGCGCACCGTTGCGCTGCCGCCGGAGCGGGCTTCACCGGGTTCGGCCTGGGTGAAACGCGGGGCGTCATCGCAGGCACTCAGGCCCAGGGCCAGCAACAGAGCGGACAAGCGAAGAGGCAGCGAGGGCATCGGACATCCTGCAAGACGAGCAAAACAAGGGCGCAAAGTCTAACAGGGCAGGGGAGTTTGAATAAGAGGAATTATCGTTTGGTTGATCTGAGGCAACTGATCGTTCCCACGCTCTGCGTGGGAATGCAGCCCGTGACGCTCTGCGTCACATCAACAGCCGAACGCGGAGCGTCCGTTGAGGCATTCCCACGCAGAGCGTGGGAACGATCGGCGAAAAAGGCGACCCGAAGGTCGCCTTTGTATTCACTCAGCCAGCGTTGATCAGAACTCGTGATCAGCGTTGTCCGGGTTCAGGTCGCTGATGCCCAGTTTGCCAGCGGCGGCTTCGATCGAACCGGTCTGCTTGACCAGCGAGGCGATGGCGTCGCGCACGATCTGGTTGCCAGCGGTGTTGCCGGCAGCGATCAGTTGGTCGTAGTGCTCACCCTTGTTGGCGTGATCGACCATGACCTGAAGCTTGGCTTCGGTGGCGGCCAGGTCGGCTTTCAGGGCGGTGTCGGCTGCCGGGTCGGCTTTGGCGACCAGCGACGACAGGCTGGCGCCGGTCATTTTGCTGCCATCGACGCGGGTGTATTCGCCCAGGTACACGTTACGCACGCCTTTGGCGTCGTAGAAGTGCGAGTTGTGGGTGTTGTCGCTGAAGCAATCCTGTTCGTCTTCCGGGGAGTTGGCTTCCAGGGAAACCTTCATGCGCTCGCCCGCCAGTTCGCCCAAGGACAGACTGCCCATGCCGAACAGCATTTTGCGCAGACCGGTTTCAGCCGGTTCCGCTTCCAGGGTGGCGCGGTAGTTGTCGGCCACGTTCGGCTTCCAGTTACCAACCATTTCTTGCAGGTCGTTGACCAGCAGTTGGGTCACGGATTTCAGGTAAGCGCGACGACGATCGTTGTGACCGCCGGTAGCGCCTTTGCCTTCCAGGTAGTCGGAAGCCGGACGGTTGCCGGCGCCAGGGCCGGTGCCGTTCAGGTCCTGGCCCCAGAGCAGGAATTCGATGGCGTGGTAGCCGGTGGCGACGTTGGCCTCGGAACCGCCCAGCTCGTTCAGGCTGGCGAGTTTTTCCGGGGTGATGTCTTTCACGTCGACCTTGTCTTCGCCGACCTGAACTTTAGTGTTGGCGATGATATTGGCGGTGGCGCCCGGGTTACCCAGTGCGTGTTCGTAGGATTTGTCGACGTAGTCGATCAGGCCTTCGTCCAGTGGCCAGGCGTTCACCTGACCTTCCCAGTCGTCGATGATGGTGTTACCGAAGCGGAACACTTCGCTCTGCAGGTAAGGCACGCGGGCCGCGACCCAGGCAGCCTTGGCGGCTTTCAGCGTATCGGCGTTTGGCTTGGCCAGGAACGCGTCGACGGCGGTTTGCAGGGTTTTCGCGGTGGATTCGGCATCGCTGTAAACGGCGAAGACGATGTCGGCGTAGTGCGCAACCACAGCCTTGGCGGCGGCTTCATCGACTTTACCGATAGCAGCAGGCGCAGCCGGGGCAGTGGTGCTGGCGGCCGGGGTCGGCGCTTGTGGAGCGGCAGCCTTGTCTTTGCCTTCGCCGCAACCGGCGAGGGAAATAGCGATGGCCAGCAGACTGGCGGTGGCCAGAGGCATACGAATCATGGCGAACATCCTGCTTCGGTGATTGATGGACGCGCGAGGGGCGCGCAAAACTGCGACATAATGCAAATCTTTCGCATTATGTGTAAAGGGTTGTTCCTGTAAATATTTCTTATTCAGGCGGCTGAATGCCAACAGAATGATCTGTAACAGCTGGCAGATCTCTGTGGCGAGGGAGCTTGCTCCCGCTGGACGGCGAAGCTGTCCCAAATTCTGCAACCCGGTTCTGCCAGAAGTATCGCGTCAACCTGATTGCGACTGCTGCGCAGCCGAGCGGGAGCAAGCTCCCTCGCCACAGGGTTTAGCCAGTTACTTCAAAGGCTGTTTCAGAGGATAGCCGCGTTACTGCGCTGGGCTTGCTTGAGGTAGGCGCTCAATTCCCGTGCCGGCAGCGGTTTGCTGTAGTGATAGCCCTGACCTTCGTGGCAGCCTTCGGAGATGATGTAGGCCTCTTGCTCGGCGGTTTCCACGCCTTCGGCAATCACCTGCATGCCCAGGCTCTTGCCCAGCTGGATGATGGCGCGAACGATGGTCGCATCGTCGTCGTCATCGAGCAGATCCTGAACGAAGCTCTTGTCGATTTTGATCTTGTCCAGCGGCAGGCTTTTCAGATAACTCAGTGATGAATAACCGGTGCCGAAGTCGTCGATGGCGATCAGCGCGCCGGAGCGGCGCAGGCTCAACAAGTGCTGGGCGGCGGTGCTGATGTCTTCCATCAGGCCGGTTTCGGTGACTTCCAGTTCCAGACTGCGCGGTGGCAGGCGATACATCTGTAGCAGGTTATTGACCACCCGCGGCAACTCGGCGTGGTGTAATTGCACGGTGGACAGGTTCACCGCCATGCGCAGGTCGAAACCCTGATCGTGCCATTCGCGCAATTGTTTGCAGGCCTGATCCAGCACCCATTCGCCGATGGCGATAATGGTGCCGTTCTGCTCGGCCAGCGGAATGAACAGGTCCGGCGGCACTAGCCCGTGTTCGGGATGTTGCCAGCGAATCAACGCCTCGACGCCCACCACGCGATGATCGCGGTAGCTGATCTGCGGTTGATAAACGAGGTAGAACTGGTCGCGGATCAAGGCATCGCGCAAGTCTTTTTCCAGCTCGCGGCGCCGACGCATTTCGGTGTCGACGCTGGCGATATAGAACTGATAGCGGTTGCGCGAGCGCGTCTTCGCCAGGGTCATGGTCTGCTCGGCTTTTTGCAGCAACTTCTCGGTGCTGTCACCGTCCTCGGGGAACAGGGTGATGCCGATGGTGGCGCGCAGGCGAATTTGCTGATGATCGAGGGCGAACGCCGCTTCCAGATCGTCAAGAATGCTTTGCGCCAGTTCGGCGGCTTCGTAGGGTTGTTCGATGTCGGCCTGGACCAGTGCGAACTGGTCGCCCCCCAAACGGGCGAGGGCGCCGAGGCGGCCGCTGTGGGCCCGCAGTCGATCGGCCAGGGCCAGCAGCAATTGGTCGCCGGCCTGATAGCTGAACTGTTCGTTGATGCCTTTGAAATCATCGAGCCCGACACACAGCACCGCGACCCGACGCTGCAATTTACCGGCGTCGACGAGGATTTTGTCCAGTTGTTGCTGCAATTGCTGGCGGTTCGGCAAACCGGTGAGGAAGTCGTACTGGGCCATGCGCAGCAGGCTGTTTTCCGCTTCGTGGCGCAGGTGGGTGTTGCGCTCGATGGATTCGAGCAACTGGTTGGCGGTGTTGATCCACACGCCCAACTCATTCTTTTCATGACCCTTGAGCTGGGGAATCTTGTGGGCGCTGGGCCGGTCCGGGTTGATTTCGGTCAGGTGTTCGATAATCCGCGACAGCGGTTTGGTCAGCAGCCAGTGATAGACCAGATACAGCACCAGGGCCATGGCCATGGCGCGCAATACGCCAGAGATGAAGATGATCACCGAGCTGACAATGAAGCCCTTGCCGTAGGTGGCAGTGTCGAGGGTAATGCTCAGGTCGCCGTAGTATTCGCTGTAGGGCCCGCGGCCCACCAGTTGGGTGGTGAAGGTGCGTTCCTGGCCGAGGATCAGATCGGTCAGCCAGCGGCTGTTGGAGTGCTGCAATTCACGGGTTTTTTGCGCGAGCATGGCTTCGTGAGGGTGGCCGATGGAGGCCATGCGCACGGCGTCGTCCTGAAACAGGCCCTCGATCACTTGCATGCCCATTTCCCGGTCCAGGCTGTAGACGGCCTGGGTCGAAGGGTCACGGAACATATCGAGGATGCGCTGGGCATCGCTGGCTACGGCCTGACGTGTTTTATAGGCATCGAAAACGATCTGCGCGCAGCTCAAGACCACGCCGACGATCAATGCCGACAGGAGCACGACCCGGAGCAACTTCACCGACAAGCTGTTCTTGAGTTCCAGCTTCAAAGGGTTATTCCTTGTTCCGTGCGGGTAGCGTCAAGTTGCCATGAGTATTGGCAATCCCGTGAGGTCAGTCAAAGGGACAATCCAACCCAGGGGTTTTTGCCGGTAGCTTGGCCGATAGGCTGTTGTTTGGAGTATTTGCCCTATTAGCACTGTGTCGGTTGTTGATGCCCTCAACTTGAGGGGAACGGGACAATTTTTCCTTGTGGTTGATGTTAGACGGCTGTGGTGTGGGGGCAAGAGGGCGAATGCCACTCGCATTGTGGGAAAGCGCCCTGATTTTTAATGGAAGCCCCGCCAATCCCATTATGAAATGGTATGGACCGCGTTATCGTTCTTCGCGGGCAAGCCTCGCTCCTACAGGGGAAGCGGTCATATACAAAAATCTGTGTACGACACAAAACCTGTGGGAGCGGGCTTGCCCGCGATGACGGCGGCACCTCCAACATCCACGTGCCTGACACACCGCTATCGCGGGCAAGCCCGCTCCCACAGGGTTTGTGTCGTTCACAGATTACGAGTACGACACACCTCTACTGTGGGAGCGAGCCTGCTCGCGATAGCGTCCTGACAGACGACTAATCTCTTTCTGCTGCACTCGACCGATCGTTCCTACGCTCTGCGTGGGAATGCCGCCAGGGACGCTCCGCGTTCCGCTTTTGAATGTTTAATGGATGTGTCAAAACCTAGAACTTTCCCACGCATTTTTCAGGTTGTTCGTCGGAAGCGAGCCCTCTAGCCTTGGGCTGTCGCTGAAAACTCAGCGATCGGGTGTGAGAGCCCGGCAACTTATGGTCATCCAGTGTCTGTACACGCATAATCGCCGCCAGCTTATTCGCTGCCGGAAATGCGTTATGGCGGCTGTGTGCGGGCGGACTTCGGTCCGGCCGGGTGTCCATAACCGGTCTTCTCACCTCGCACATAGCTGCCACCTCTTCGCCGTGTGAGAAGCGGCAAGTGGAGGCTCCAACGCTGGAGAATTTCCAATGGACAAATTGATTCCCGACCCACCTTTCAACACCACCACTCCCAACGCCGAAGCCTTGCGCACCGAAGAATTGCTCAAAGACCGCGAAGCCATCAAACGCGCCCTCGACTACTACCTTGATCCTCCGGCGCAATACACTGAAAAATCCCGTCGCCCCAGCACCCTGTTCTTGGTCGCCCCGGATGCCGGCACCGAAAGCCTGCTGGCCCACGCCTGTGAATCGTTAGCCTCAGCGAGTGTCCTGGCCAGCGATTTTGCCAACAATCTGATCGGCCCGCAGCGCCATACGGCGATGGCGATTCAGCAGGTCATCATGCTGGCGGAGCTGGCGGTGAACCGGGCGCTGGATAACGTCGATCCGGCATAGACCGCGTTATCGTTCTTCGCGGGCAAGCCTCGCTCCTACAGGGCAGCTCGACACACTTTCCCTAGCCCACAAAAAAACCCGGCAAAAGCCGGGTTTTTTGACTGGCGCGAAGCTTAAGCGGTGAAGGTTTTGCCTTCGAACTGCTCAGCCACGAATTTCCAGTTGACCAGGTTCCAGAACGCTTCGACGTACTTCGGACGAAGGTTGCGGTAGTCGATGTAGTAAGCGTGTTCCCAGACGTCGCAAGTCAGCAGCGGGGTGTCGCCGCTGGTCAGCGGGTTGCCGGCGCCGATGGTGCTGGCCAGGGCCAGGGAACCGTCAGCCTTTTTCACCAGCCAGCCCCAACCGGAACCGAAGGTGCCGATGGAGGTTTTGCTGAACTCTTCCTTGAACTTGTCGAACGAGCCGAACGCTGCGTTGATGGCATCAGCCAGCGCGCCGGTTGGTTGACCGCCGGCGTTTGGCGCCAGGCAGTTCCAGTAGAACGTGTGGTTCCAGACCTGAGCGGCGTTGTTGAAGATACCGCCCGAGGAAGTCTTGACGATTTCTTCCAGGGTCTTGCCTTCGAACTCGGTGCCTGGCACCAGGTTGTTCAGGTTCACGACATAGGTGTTGTGGTGCTTGTCGTGGTGATACTGCAGAGTTTCCTCTGAAATGTGCGGCTGCAGGGCATCGTGTGCGTAAGGCAGCGGCGGCAATTCGAAAGCCATGATGATTCTCCTAATCAGGTCAGTTGCGGTGAGCGCAAGGCCGATCACGGGCGGCCAGACATGCGCCGGGGAGTTTGTACTCTTTGCGGCGCAGGGATCGGATCATAGCACCGGGGGTGCGGCATAACCACGCAACAACTGTGTGGAATAGAGGTTCCAGAGCCTTTTGGAATAAATCACCCGGCGCTGATTAACTGGAACGCTACGGTGAACATCATGACGGCAACCAACAGGTCGAGAATTCGCCAGGTGCTTGGCCTTGCCAGCCACGGCGCCAGCCATGCCGCGCCAAGGGCTAAAGTGAAAAACCACAGTAATGACGCACTGGCCGCGCCCACCACATAAGCACCGGGCTCGGTTTGTTGAGCGCCGAGGGAGCCGATCAGCAACACGGTGTCCAGATAAACATGCGGGTTGAGCAACGTCACCGCCAGCGCACTGAGCAGCACCGCCCGCAGTGAGCGTACCGTCTGATTTTCACCCTGTTGCAGGCTTTGTTTCGAGCAGGCCCGACGCAACGCCAGGCTGCCGTACCACAGTAAAAACGCCGCGCCACCCCAACGGGCGATGGCCAGCAGGGTCGGGTTTTGCGCCAGCACCGTCGCCAGCCCGAACACCCCGGCGGCCACCAGCAGCGCATCGCAGGTCACGCAGAGTGCCGCCACCGGCAGGTGATGTTCACGCCGAAGGCTCTGCGCCAACACGAATGCATTCTGGGTGCCGATCGCCATGATCAGCCCCGCGGCCACCAACAGGCCGTTCACATAGCTTTGCCACATACGTTTTTACTCCGCGTTGGTCGCCAGATCCCGCAGTACCTGCAGGGCGCGTTCGGCATCGGCTTGGCCGACGAACAAATGATCGTGGTAATACCCGGCGATCACGTTGCAACTGATGCCGGCCTGGCCCAGCGCCGTGGCGAACGCGGCGGTCAGGCCGACGGCTTCGAGGGCCGAGTGCACGTTCAAGGTGATCCAGGCGGCGACATAATCGAAGCTGAAACCGGCCTTTTCAGCGTGGGAACGTTCCAGAATCACCGTCAGGCCTTCCCGTTCACGAAAACTGCCGATGATCTCAAGGCCGGCGGGCAACTTGCCGTCGCGCAACGTGCAGAACACGTATTCGCCGTCGTTGAGTTGCGGGCTCATGCTGCGCAGCAGGGTTGCCAATGACGTTTCGCCAGCCATGTCGGTGATCCTTGTTCAAGAGTTCTTGCTGGCCATTCTCCGGTTGAAGGCTGTATAAGAAAAACCAATAGTACTGATCGCCCATTAGGAAAACTGATGTTCGACTACAAATTACTTTCCGCGCTCGCCGCCGTCATCGAGCAGGCCGGATTCGAACGCGCCGCGCAGGTGCTGGGTTTGTCCCAATCGGCCATCTCCCAGCGGATCAAACTGCTGGAGGCACGGGTCGGCCAACCGGTGTTGGTGCGGGTCACACCCCCGGCGCCGACGGAGATTGGCCGTCGGTTGCTCAACCATGTGCAGCAAGTGCGATTGCTTGAGCGCGATCTCCAGACGTTGGTCCCGGCGCTGGACGAAGAAGGCCTGCCGGAACGCCTGCGTATCGCCCTGAATGCCGACAGCCTTGCCACCTGGTGGGCCGAGGCGGTGGGGGACTTTTGCGCGGAACAACATCTGTTGCTCGATTTGGTGGTAGAAGACCAGACCGTTGGCCTCAAACGCATGCGCGCGGGTGAAGTGGCGGGGTGTCTCTGCGCCAGTGAACGGCCGGTGGCCGGCGCGCGCAGCGTGCTGTTGGGGGCGATGCGTTACCGTGCGATGGCGAGCCCGGCGTTCATTGCCCGGCATTTTCCCGAAGGTGTGCGCGCCGATCAGTTGGCCAAAACCCCGGCCCTGGTGTTTGGCCCGGATGATTTCCTACAGCATCGCTACCTCGCCTCCCTCGGTGTGGATGGCGGTTTCGAACACCATTTATGCCCATCGTCCGAAGGGTTTCTTCGTCTTACGGAAGCGGGGCTTGGCTGGGGTCTGGTGCCTGAATTGCAGGTGCGCGAGCAACTGGAACGCGGCCAATTGCAGGAGCTTTTGCCAGATAAGCCGATCGATGTGCCGCTGTACTGGCATCATTGGCGCAATGGCGGTCAGTTGCTGGGGTTACTCACCGACCAATTGGTGCACTCGTCGAAGCAATGGCTGGTGCCCTTAGAGCAGCGGTAAGCGTCAAGCTGCGAGCGGCAAGTGAAGAGCTTGCCCACCGGTTTTAACTTGCAGCTCGTAGCTTGAAGCTTGTAGCTGCATCTGTAGGAGCAATTCATGAAGATTCTGGTCACCGGCGCAAGCGGCTTCATTGGCGGGCGCTTTGCGCGTTTCGCCCTGGAGCAGGGCCTGGACGTGCGGGTCAACGGTCGCCGGGCCGAGAGCGTCGAGCATCTGGTGCGCCGTGGCGCCGAGTTCATTCAGGGCGATTTGAGCGACCCGCAACTGGCGCGCGACCTGTGTTCAGACGTCGAAGCCGTGGTCCATTGCGCCGGCGCGGTGGGTTTGTGGGGGCGCTATCAGGACTTTCATCAAGGCAACGTCGAAGTCACCGAGAACGTGGTCGAGGCCTGTCTGAAACAGCGGGTGCGGCGTCTGGTGCACCTGTCGTCGCCGTCGATCTATTTCGATGGTCGTGATCATCTGGGGTTGACCGAAGAGCAGGTGCCCAAGCGCTTCAAGCATCCCTACGCCGCGACCAAATACCTGGCCGAGCAAAAAGTCTTCGGTGCGCAGGAATTCGGCCTCGAAACCCTGGCCCTGCGCCCGCGCTTCGTGACGGGCGCCGGCGATATGAGCATTTTCCCGAGATTGCTGAAAATGCAGCGCAAAGGGCGGTTGGCGATTATTGGCAATGGCCTGAACAAGGTCGATTTCACCAGCGTGCAAAACCTCAATGAAGCGTTGCTCAGCAGCTTGCTGGCCAGCGGTTCGGCCCTGGGCAAGGCCTACAACATCAGCAACGGAGCGCCGGTTCCGTTGTGGGATGTGGTCAATTACGTGATGCGCCAAATGGATGTTCCACAGGTTACCCGCTACCGTTCCTACGGTTTGGCCTACAGCCTTGCCGCGCTCAACGAGGGTGTGTGCAAGCTGTGGCCCGGTCGTCCCGAGCCGACCCTGTCGCGGCTGGGCATGCAGGTCATGAACAAAAACTTCACCCTGGACATCAGCCGCGCACGCCATTATCTGGACTACGATCCGAAAGTCAGCCTCTGGACCGCCCTTGATGAATTCTGCGGCTGGTGGAAGGCTCAGGACATTCGCTGACACACAAGGGTGGCCCTGACTGAACCGAGTTCAGGGTTCAGGGTCAACCGGTGCGGCAGCGGGGGTTATACTTCGCCGCATCAAGCCATCACCGCGTTCCACAAAGGTTGACCCTAATGCCCATGCGTAACGATGCCAACGACGACTTCGACGATGTCCCGAGCCTGCGCGCCAGCAGCCTCGATGACGATGATTTTCCGACCACCGCTCGCACTTCCGTGCATTCGCGCACCACACCGGTGGTCAAGGTCAAAGGCCCGAGCACCGGCCCTCTGTGGGCATTGGTCGGCGCGTTGTTCTTTGCCTTCGCCGGCCTTGCCTGGTGGAGTTTTCAGCAGATTTCGCTGATGGAACAGCAACTGGTGGCGACCCAGGAAAGTTTCGCGCGCATCAGTGAGGAAGCGGCGGGGCGCTTGCAGGACATTTCCGGCAAGGTCGTGGCCAGCCAGTCCAACGTCAATACCGGCAGTGAAGCGTTGAAGCTGCAAATCAAACAGCTCGAAGGCAAACTCCAGGACCAGAGCAAGCAGCTGGAAAGCAAGCTTCAGGACCAGAGCAAACAGCAGCAAGGCGTACTCGGCCAGACCTCCGAACTGGACAAGCGCCTGGCGCAAATGACCGCGCAAGCCACCGAACAACAAACCGCCAATGCTCAGTTGCAGGCCCAGGTCAAAGCCTTGAGCGGCGAACTGGCCGCGTTGAAGAACGCGTCGGACGATACCAGCAAATTCGACGCCCAACTCAAAAGCCTGGGTGCCGACATTACCGCGCTGAAGAGGCAAGGCAACCCAAGCGCCGCCATCGAGCGCCTGGAGCAAGACATGATCGTGCTCAAAAGCCAACAGGACAACCGCCCGGCCGCCGCACAAGGTGGCACCAACACCGCCGAGTTCGACGCCTTCCGCGGCCAGGTCACCCGCAACATCAACACCCTGCAGGCGCAGATTCAGAATCTGCAGCAGCAGCTGCGCAACCGGCCTTGATACCCCGAAGGCGAGTCAGTCAGTTAAACGCAATCCATGTGGGAGCGGGCTTGCCCGCGAAGGCGGCGGCACAGCCAACATTGATGTCGTCTGACACACCGCTTTCGCGGGCAAGCCCGCTCCCACAGGTTTTTGTATCTTAACTAACTGGTATTAGGGCAAGCCTCTACGCTACCGTTTCCTGAATATTCATACATAGCCCCAAGCCGTCTACGCTCTTGAAACACTAACAAGAGCGGGGAATGCGCCATGGGGGTTCTTCACAAGCTGGCCTGGCTGGGCGGTTTGCTTTTGCTGTGCCTGGGGCCGGTTCATGCCGCCACGACGGAAAAGGCTGACAGCCAGGCCGCCAAAGCCTTGCTGGAAAAAGCCCTGGCCTATTACCACGAGCAGGGTGACAAGGCTTTTGCGGCGTTCAGCCGTCAGGGCGAGTTTGTCGACAAGGATCGTTATGTCTTCGTGGTCGATACCAAGGGCGTGATGCTCGCCAGCGGCGGGCCATCTTCGGCGTTGATCGGTCGCGATGTGTCCGAGGTACTCGGGCCGGATGTACAGAAAGCCTTCAAGGACGCCTTGAAAGTGCCGGAGGGCAACGGCATTCAGCAGGCCGAATACCGCTGGCAGAACTGGGCCGACGGTAAGGTTGAACGCAAGCATGTGTTCTATCAGCGCATCGGCCAGCGGATTCTGGCGGTCGGTTATTACCTGCCACGGGCCTCGCCACAACAGGCGCAAGCGTTGCTCGATAAAGCAGCGGTCGATCTGGCCAAAAACGAGAAGGGCACGCTCACAGCGATCAACTCCCTCAAGGGCGGTTACTTACAGGATGACCTGTACGTGTTTGTCGTCGACCAGGATACCCAGCGCTATGTCGCCCACGGCACCAACCTGCGATTGATCAATACCGACTTCGGCAAGATCAAGGACCCGGAAGGCAAACCGGTGGGCGAGCCGATTCTGGCGCTGATGGCCAAACAGGATGACGGCGAATACGAATACCGCTGGAAAAACCCGGTGACCGGCAAGGTCGAAGACAAGCATGCCTACCTGAAAAAGGTCGGGCATTTTCTGGTGGCGGTGGGGTATTACAGCCCTTGAAGGGTAGACATTGATCGTTCCCACGCTCTGCGTGGGAATGCCTCAAGGGACGCTCCGCGTTCCAATGGGACGCAGAGCGTCCCGGGCTGCATTCCCACGCAGAGCGTGGGAACGATCGGTCGGAGGGGTTAGCGGACCTTGTCCTCCCGCCCCCGCAACATTCTATTCGGCATGGCAATCGCCGCCGCCAGCCCCAGCAATGACACCGCCGCGCTGACCATCAGCAAATGCCGGAAGGTCAGCAGCAATTCTGCGCGCAAGGCGTCCTGCGCATCCCCCGGCGCGGCGTTCAAACCGTCCAGCAAGACATTTCCCGAACTCCCCTCGGCCATCAGCGACGAGCCGGCCAGGTGCGCAAAACTCGAATCCTGTAACAACGCCAGCAGCAGCGCCGACATTAACGCCACACCCACTGCGCCGCCCAGAGAACGGAAAAGATTGGTGGTGCTGGTGGCGACGCCGATGTCCCGTTGTTCCACCGAGTTTTGCGTGCCCACCAACGATGTGGGGAACTGCATGCCGCTGGCGATGCCGCTGAGCAACATGAACAGGCTGCTCAGCACAAACGCCTGAGGCGCACTGAACGCCATGCCGAGAATCGAGAACGGCATCAGCAGGGCGCCAGTCAGGATCATCGGTTTATAACGACCGCTCACCGAGGTCTGGCGTCCGGCAAAGTACGCGCCTATCGGCAAACCCATGGCCAGTGGCAACAGGTGCAGCGCGGCGCTGTCAGCCCCGGCGCCGGTGACGCTCTGGAAGCGCAGCGGCATCAGCACGATCAAGGAAATCGCCTGGAAACTGGTGAAGAAAATCGTGCACCAGCAAAGAATCGCACTGCGGTTGGCGAACAAGTGCATCGGCAGCAACGGTTCCCGCGCCCGCCGTTCATGCCAGACGAATACGGCCAGCACCACCACCGCACAACCGAGCAAACCCGACACTTCAGTGCTGCGCCACGAATGTCCTTGGCCAACCTGAGTAATGCCCAGCAGTAACGCCGTCAGGCCGATGATCATCAGCAAGGTGCCGAAGTAATCGATGATCGGCTTGCGCTGCGGCACTGGCAAACCCACCAGCGTACGGTGGGCCACCAACAAGGCACCCAGGCCCAATGGAAGGTTGATCAGAAATACCCAGCGCCAGGACAGGTATTCGGTCATGTAGCCACCGAGTACCGGGCCGGCCACGCTGGCCACCGCGTACATGCTGCTGAAGTAACCCTGATAGCGACCGCGTTCGCGGGGTGGAACGATGTCGCCGATGATTGCCTGGCTCACCGAAATCATCCCGCCGGCGCCGATGCCCTGAAGAATCCGCGCCAGCACCAGTTGCTCCATGCTTTGCGCCATGCCGCAGAACAACGACGCCAGGGTGAACACGCCCATGCCGAACAGCATCAACTTGCGGCGCCCGTACAGGTCGCCGAGTTTGCCGTAGATCGGCACCGCCACGGTCATCGCCACCATGTACCCGGAAATCACCCAGGCCAGCAGGCTGACATCCTTGAATTGCGCGGAAATGGCCGGCATCGACACGGCGACAATGGTCTGGTCCAGCGCGCCCAGAAAAATCGCCAGCATCAGGGCGATCAGCACGCTGCGAATGGCCGGTTTGGGCGTTTCAGGCTGGTTGAGATTGGTCACGGGTAAAACCTGCGGGCAGTAATGGGCCCGCAGCGGGCAAGGCGAGCGGGATGCTCGCCAGTGTAGATCGATAGGAGGCTATTCGATAGCCTCGTATGGAAGGCCAACGTAATTTTCGGCGATGGTTTTTCGGCCCGCCTCGGAGTCCACGAAATAGGCCAGCTCCGATTCGCTGATGCGCTGGCTGAACGCGTCGTGCTCGTCGAAGCGATGCAACATCGAGGTCATCCACCAGGAAAACCGCTCGGCTTTCCACACCCGCCGCAAGCAGACCTCGGAATACTTCTCCAGCAAATCCACACGGCCTTCGCGGTAAACCTTCAGCAGAATATTGAACAACGTACTGACGTCGCTGGCCGCCAGGTTCAGGCCCTTGGCGCCGGTGGGCGGGACAATGTGGGCGGCGTCGCCGACCAGGAACATTCGCCCGTACTGCATCGGTTCGACCACGAAACTGCGCAGCGGCGCGATGCTTTTTTCGATCGACGGGCCGGTCACCAGCGTGTCGGCGAGGGCGGCTGGCAGACGGGATTTGAGCTCATCCCAGAAGCGTTGGTCAGACCAATCCTCGACTTTGTCCTGGGCCGGTACCTGGAGGTAGTAACGGGTACGTGTCGGCGAACGCATGCTGCACAACGCAAAACCCCGTTCATGCCGCGCGTAGACCAACTCTTCGTGCACCGGCGGCGTGTCAGCGAGAATCCCCAGCCAGCCGAACGGATAAACCCGCTCGAACACCTTCAGGCAGTCGGCAGGAATCGACTGCCGCGCCACGCCATGAAAACCGTCGCAACCGGCGATGTAGTCACAATCGAGTCGATACGTTTCGCCGTCCTTGTCGAAGGTGACAAAGGGTTCGGCGGTTTTCATGCCGTGGGGGACGACATTGCTGGCTGCATAGATCGTCTGCGCACCCGCGTCCCGACGAGCGGCCATCAGATCGCGGGTGACCTCGGTCTGGCCATAGATCATCACGGTTTTGCCGCCGGTCAGCGCCTGCAAATCGATGTGTACCCGGCGCCCGTCGAGGGCCAGTTCGAAGCCTGCATGGACCAGCCCTTCGGCGTCCATGCGCTGACCCACCCCGGCCTGACGCAACAGCTCTACCATGCCTTGTTCGAGGACACCGGCGCGGATGCGTCCGAGCACATAGTCCGGGGTCTGGCGTTCCAGGATCAGGGTGTCGATGCCGGCGTTATGCAGCAATTGGCCGAGTAGCAAGCCAGAGGGGCCGGCACCGATGATCGCGACTTGGGTTTTCAGTGTTTTCATTGTTTTTATGACTCGCAAGCTCCACACGACCAAGGCCGGTGAATGATTTTTATGGATCGAGTACTTGCATTTTTCACTTGCGAGTCTGTCAATTGAAGGGGAAAACTGAGCCGATACCTGTACATTCTGCCAATCGGTGCGATTATCGCCCCGTTACCCTCGAGGCCTGGATTGAAGTGATGAACAAGCCTGACCTGCCATCGATTCCGGTGTTCAAACTCTATGGTGAAAGCCTGGACTGGCCGACCCCTGACTTATTGCACTGTGAAACCATTTCCAAACGCAGCCGCGAACATCAATGGGAAATCAAACCCCACCGCCACGCCGATTTGTGTCAGTTACTCTTCGTTTTCAAAGGTCAGGCAGAGCTTGAGATCGAAGGCAAACGCTCACAATTGACTGAGCCGGCAATCCTGATTTTGCCGCCGTTATCGGTGCATGGTTATCGGTTTTCCGAGGACGTCGAAGGTTTCGTCGTCACGCTGGCCGCGCCGCTGATCGCCCACCTGCAAGCACAACTGGGCAATTCGATGAACGCCCTGGCACAGGCCGAAAGCTACCCGGCGGGCAAGGACAGCGAGTACCTCAACAGCCTGTTTTCAGCGCTGCAAAGCGAGTACACCGGCCATCAACCGGCGCGGGAAATGCTCATGCATTCGCTGGTCAGCGTGATTATGGTGTGGATCAGTCGCCAGGTGATTCAGCGCCAAACCGCCACCCAGCGTCCGCAGCGGGCTCGGGAATACCTCAACGGCTTTATTCAGCTGGTGGAAGAAACCTATCGCCAGCACGTCAAGGTCGAGGACCTGGCTCATCGGCTGGGGATTTCCGTGTCCCACCTCAATGGCACGTGCCGTGAACTGGCGGGGCAACCGGCGTTGCAGATCATGCACGAGCGTCAATTGCTGGAGGCCAAGCGCTTGCTGACCTACACCAGCATGACCATTTACGAAATGTCCGACGTGTTGGGGTTTTCCGATCCGACCAATTTCACACGCCTGTTCCGACGTCGCGTGGGGATTTCGCCCAAGGCCTTTCGCGACCGCTTGAAGGCCGATCAGGACCATGCCGATCAGGACAACGAGGCCTGAACCCCTTCGTTACCGGAGGGCGTTGAGGGTCGCGTTGTGGGGAATGCAGCGCTCGAAGTTGCAGCTCGCAAAGTCACGGGGCTGTTGTCGCAACTGCTCGACACGCCAGGCGGCTGTGCCATATAGCGCCAGCGTCGCCGCGCAAGTGATGAAAATGGCGAGGTATCTTCTTGTTTTGATGTTCATGGCGTTGACCTCTGAACGAATACCTTTCGGTACTGCTTTGAGCATAGGTCAGCGCGGGTGAGTTGCCAGCAAAGCGGCCCTCGCGTTTAACGCAATATTCAGAACATTGATATCCCCTGTGGGAGCTGGCTTGCCAGCGATAGCGGGCTATCAGTCAGCATCATTGTTGGATGTGACGACGTCATCGCAGGCAAGCCAGCTCCCACAGGGGAGGTGTTTACAACCCGACATCCCACTCCGGTTCTTCCGGAAATCTAAGCACCAAAAAATCCAGCATGCTGCGCAACGCCGCCGGCATGTGCTTGCGTGACGCATACACCGCATAGATGTTCATCTGCCGAGGCTCGGCCCGGGGCAGCAGGCGGATCAGTTCGCCGCTGTGGATATGCACGCCGGCCTGGTAACTGGGCAGCATTGCCACGCCGGCCCCGGCCATCGTCGCGCGCAACAGCGTGCTGGCTTCGTTGGCGCTGATGTTGCCCTGGACCGGCACGGAGACGGGCTCGCCGTCTTGTTCGAAATGCCAGAGGCTTTTACCGAAGTAGGAGTGGGTCAGGCAGTTGTGCAGGCTCAGGTCCTCGACCCGTTGCGGCGTCGGGTGTTCGCTCAGGTAAGCGGGGGAGGCGCAGATCACCGAGCGGCAGACCGTCAGGCGCCGGGCGATCAGGTTCGGGTCCAGGTCATTGCTGGTGCGGATGGCGAGGTCGATGCGTTCATCCACCAGGTTCACCGTGCGGTCGAGCATTTGCATATCGATGCTGACGCCGGGGTAACGTTTGACGTAAGCCGCCATGGCGTCCGCCAGTTGCGCCTGGCCGAACGAGGTGCTGACGCTGATCCGCAGCAGGCCTCGCGGTGCGTCGTCCGGTTCGCTGACGGCGGCTTGCATGTCGCTGGACAACTCGAGCATCTGCCGACAGCGAGGCAGAATTTCCGTCCCGGCGGCGGTCAGGCTCAATTTGCGCGTGGTGCGGTGCATCAGGCGCGCGCCGACCCAATCTTCCAGCTCCGCCAGATAGCGTGAAACCACCGGCCGTGACAGGTCCAGGTGATCGGCGGCGGCCGATTGGCTGCCCAGGTCCACCACCGTAACGAACACCCGCATTGCTTGTAGACGATCCATGATTTGCCCGCTTTCAGAAACAAACTATGTTCAAGCATCGCATTTTTTGTATCGAGTCGGGCAACTAAGCTCTGTCCCATCGCCAAACACGGCATTCGGACAACGGAGCAACAGATGATCGGCTTCACTTCAATCAAACGCATTCTTCTGGCAACCGCCACGCTCGGCTTCGCGGCCCATGCCGCGGCGGCGTCCACCTTGACGCTGGACGTCTACAACCCTGGCACCAATGCGATCTTCCCGGTGACCTCGGTACTGGTCAGCGGCGAGAAGGAAGCGATTCTGGTGGACGCGCAATTCGGCAAAGCCCAGGCCGAACAGGTGGTGGAAAAAATCCGCGCCAGCGGCAAGCAACTGACCACCATCTACATCAGCCACGGTGACCCGGATTACTACTTCGGCCTCGACACCGTGACCCAAGCGTTCCCGAAAGCCAAAGTGCTGGCCTCGCAACCAACTGTTGATCACATCAAAAAAACCGTCGACGGCAAACTGGCGTTCTGGGGCCCGAAAATGGGCGCTGACGTGCCGAACAAAACCATCGTGCCGCAGGTGCTCAAGGGCGACAGCCTGATGCTGGAAGGGCAGAAATTGCAGGTGATCGGCCTGGACGGCAAGCAGCCGGATCGCAGCTTTGTGTGGATCCCGTCGATCAAGGCTGTGGTCGGTGGCGTGGTCGTCGCCGAAAACATTCACGTGTGGATGGCTGACACCCAGACCCCGCAATCCCATGCCGATTGGTTGACGACGCTGCAGGCGATTGAAGCGCTGAAGCCAAACACCATCGTGCCAGGTCACTACCTCGGTGAGAGCGCTCGCTCTCTGGCGGCGGTGCAGTTCACCGCCGATTACATCAAGGCTTTCGACGAAGAAACCGCCAAGGCGAAAGACGCTGCCGAACTGATCGCCGCGATGAAAAAACGCTACCCGACCCTGGGTGAAGAAAGCTCGCTCGAGCTGAGCGCCAAAGTCGCCAAGGGCGAGATGAAGTGGTAATCCGCTGAGATGATCGTTCCCACGCTCTGCGTGGGAATGCAGCCCGGGACGCTCCGCGTCCCATCAAAAGCCGAACGCGGAGCGTCCGTTGAGGCATTTCCACGCAGAGCGTGGGAACGATCAACAGATTCACCCAAACCAACTGGAGAAACGTCATGAGCAACATCGCAATCATCGGTGCCACCGGTCGTGCCGGTAGTCAACTGTTGGAAGAAGCCCTGCGTCGCGGTCACAGCGTCACGGCCATTGCCCGCGACACCTCGAAAATCGCCCCGCGAGCCGGTGTCGTGAGCAAAAGTGTCGACGTGCTCGACGCCGCTGCATTGCAGGCCGCCGTGGCCGGGCATGATGCGGTGATCAGCGCTGCGCACTTCTCCACCATCCCCGCCAGCGCCGTCATCGAGCCGGTGAAGAAGGCCGGGGTCAAGCGTCTGCTGGTAGTCGGCGGTGCCGGTTCGCTGTTGCTGCCGGGCGGTTCCAGGGTGATCGACAGCGAAGGCTTCCCGGAGGAATACAAGGCCGAGGCCAGCGCCGGTGCCGCGTTCCTGAATACCTTGCGTCAGGAACAGGACCTGGACTGGACCTTCCTGTCACCGTCGGCAGAGTTTGTCGAAGGTGAGCGCACGGGTACGTTTCGAATCGGCAAGGATGACTTGCTGGTGAGTGCAGAGGGGCGCAGCTGGATTACCTTTGCAGACTTCGCCATTGCGTTGCTTGATGAAATGCAAACGCCGAAGTATTCCCGCCAGCGGTTTACTGTCGGGTATTGAGTGCCTGATCATTCCCACGCTCTGCGTGGGAATGCCTCAACGGACGCTCCGCGTTCGGCTTTGGAAGGGACGCGGAGCGTCCCGGGCTGCGTTCCCACGCGGAGCGTGGGAACGATCATCGTGCAGATGCCTGCTCCACCAACCACCCCATCAATTCGCGCAACTTCGGCGAAGGCGCAGGTTTCTCGGGGAACACCAGGTAATACGCCAACCCGGTTTTCACCTTCAAATCAAAGGGCATAACCAGCCGTCCGGCACTCAGGTCATCGCCGATCAACGACCAATCGCCAATCGCCACGCCCGTCCCCTGGGACGCCATCGACATCGCCAGGTCCAGGGTTTCGAAATGCTGCCCTTTGCCGACATTGCTCAGCCGAATATCCGCAGCCTTCAGCCAGGCGTTCCAGTCCCGTTCATCGCGGGTGGGGTGCAGCAACAAGTGCTGTTGCAGATCGGCCGGTGTCTGCAAGGCCATCGGCCCTTCAAGCATCGGTCGGGAACACACCGGCGTCAGTTGTTCATCGAACAGATGCCGGGAGGCCAGGGAGTTGTCCGGCGGCGTGCCATACATCACCGCCGCATCGAACTGCTCGCGATGAAAGTCCACGCCGTGTTTGACCGTGGTGGTCAATTCCACCGGCACATCCGGGCGCTCCCGTTGCCACTGCAACAGCCGCGGCAACAGCCAGCGCATCACACACGTCGGGGCCTTGAGTTGCAGGGTTTCGCGCTTCTCGCCGATCTGCTCCACCGCCTCGTCGATCAGGCCGAAAATCTGCTGCACCCGTGGCAGCCATTCCCGTCCTTCGGCGGTCAGGCTCAAGCCTCGTGCCTGACGAATGAACAGCTCATAACCCAGATGATCTTCCAGCCCGGCGATCTGCCGGCTCACCGCGCCTTGGGTGATGTGCAGTTGTTCGGCGGCCCGGGTGAAGTTGCAGCACTGCGCGGTGATCAGAAAAGTGTGCAGCGCCGGCAGGGGAGGCAATCGTTTCATTGGGATCCAAGGTATGACGTGAGGACATGGCTAGTATGACTTTTTATCCATTGTTGCGGCTACGTGTCGCCCGTTCCAATGAGGCCATCCCTGGACCTGCCAACCCATCATAAACACTGCGCAGGCCCGGCGTCTCAAACGAACAAAAAGGGCAAACACATGGCGACGTGCGGCGAAGTATTGGTCAAGTTACTCGAAGATTACGGGGTCGAGCAGGTGTTCGGCATTCCCGGGGTTCACACCGTGGAGCTGTATCGCGGGCTGGCCCGTTCGAGCATCAACCACGTCACTCCGCGTCACGAACAGGGTGCCGGCTTTATGGCCGACGGTTACGCTCGCACCAGCGGCAAACCGGGCGTGTGCTTCATCATCACCGGCCCTGGCATGACCAACATCACCACCGCCATGGGTCAGGCTTACGCCGACTCGATCCCGATGCTGGTGATTTCCAGCGTGCAATCGCGCAGCCAATTGGGCGGCGGTCGTGGCAAGTTGCATGAGCTGCCGAACCAAAGCGCACTGGTCGGCGGCGTGGCAGCGTTCTCTCACACCTTAATGTCGGCGGCTGAATTGCCGGGCGTGTTGGCCCGCGCCTTCGCGCTGTTCCAGGCTGGCCGTCCGCGCCCGGTGCACATCGAAATCCCGTTGGACGTGTTGGTCGAAGAGGCCGATGACTTGCTCGCCAGCGTGCCGGTGAACATCGACCGTGCCGGTGCTTCGCCCAGCGCGATCAGCCGCATGACCGACTGGCTGGCCGGTGCCAAGCGCCCATTGATTCTCGCCGGTGGCGGCGCCATCGATGCCGCGGCCGAATTGACCGAACTGGCCGAACTGCTGGACGCGCCAGTGGCCCTGACCATCAATGCCAAGGGCATGCTCGAATCCCGCCACCCGCTGCTGATCGGTTCGACCCAAAGCCTGGTAGCCACTCGCGCGCTGGTCGCTGAGGCCGACGTGGTGCTGGCCATCGGCACCGAACTGGCCGAAACCGATTACGACATCACCTTCGCCGGTGGCTTCGAAATTCCTGGCGTGCTGCTGCGCGTGGACATCGACCCTGACCAGACCGTGCGTAATTATCCGCCGAAAGTCGCGTTGGTGGCCGACTCGCGCAACGCCGCTCAGGCCTTGCTGAGTGCGCTGTCCCACAAGTCGCTGGCCGAGCGTCGCAACGATTGGGGCCAGGTGCGTGCCGCGCATTTGCGCGATGAGTTGGCCGCATCCTGGGACGCCCCGACGCTGGCCCAGACTCGCTTCCTGGAAACCGTTTTGCATGAATTGCCGAACGCGGTGTTCGTCGGCGATTCGACCCAACCGGTGTACACCGGCAACCTGACCTTCAACCCGGAGCGCCCGCGTCGCTGGTTCAACTCGTCCACGGGTTACGGCACCCTCGGTTACGCCTTGCCGGCGGCGATTGGTGCCTGGCTTGGTGGCCGCGTCGAAGGCGGCGCACGCCCTCCGGTGGTGTGCCTGATCGGCGACGGTGGCCTGCAATTCACCCTGCCGGAACTGGCCAGCGCGGTAGAAGCACGCACCCCGGTGATCGTCCTGCTGTGGAATAACCAGGGCTACGAAGAGATCAAGAAATACATGGTCAACCGCGCCATCGAGCCGGTGGGCGTGGACATCTACACCCCCGATTTCATCGGAGTGGCCAAGGCCCTGGGCTGTGCGGCCGAGGCGGTCAGCAGTGTTGACGGATTGCGTGATGCATTGCGCCTTGCCACCGATCGCCAGGGCCCGACCCTGATTGAAATCGATCAGACCCAGTGGATGAAGGCGGTGTCGCAATGAGTTTTCCAACTACTTTGGATGGTCTGTACATCAATGGCCAATGGGCCGCCGGCAACGAACATCTGCGCGTGATCAACCCGGCGACCGAAGCCCTGTTGACCACCGTTAATGGTGGCGATGCACACGCTGTCGATCAGGCCGTCACAGCCGCGACCCATGCTTTCAAGGAATGGTCGAAAACCACCGGCACCGAGCGCGGGGCGATCCTGCGCAGAATCGCCGCGGGCGTGCAGGCCGGTCGCGAGCAGTTGATGAAATTGCAGTCGAGCAACAACGGCAAACCACTGTTCGAAGCGGCCATCGACGTCGACGACGTGATCGCCACCTTCGAGTATTACGCCGAGCTGGCCGAAGGTCTGGACGCGAAGCAAGACAGCGCCGTGGTGTTGCCGAGCGATGATTTCAGCGCCCGTTTGCGCCGTGAACCATGCGGTGTGGTGGGGCTGATCGTGCCGTGGAATTTCCCGATGGTCACCACCGCCTGGAAACTCGCCCCGGCCCTGGCCGCCGGTTGCTGCGTAGTGCTTAAACCGTCGGAAGTGACCCCGCTGCCGGAGCTGGAACTGGCGACGATCATTGCCGAAGCCGGTCTGCCAAACGGTGTGTTCAATCTGGTCTGCGGCACCGGCCTGGCTGTTGGCGCGCCGCTGTCGGCTGATCCGCGCATAGCCAAGATTTCCTTCACCGGTAGCAATGCGGTGGGCGTGCAGGTGATGCAGCGGGCAGCGGAAACCGTGAAAGGCGTGAGTCTGGAACTGGGCGGCAAATCTTCGCTGCTGGTACTCGCCGATGCCGACATCGAACTGGCCGTGGAAGTGGCCTGTGGCGGTGGTTTCTTCAACGCCGGGCAAATGTGTTCCGCCACCAGCCGCGTGCTGGTTGCCGATGAGCTGGCGGATGAGTTTGTAGCGCGATTGAAGGTGCGCGCCGAAGCCATTCGCGTGGCCGACCCGTTCGATCCGAACGTGGAAATGGGCGCACTGGTCAATCAGGCGCAATACCAACGTGTGCTGGGCCACATCGATCGCGGTTTGAGCGCTGGCGCAAAGCTGATCTGCGGCGGTAATCGCCCGGCGGACCTGCCTCGCGGTTATTTTTTGCAGCCGACCCTTTTCATCGACGTGCCCCTCGACAGTGCGCTGTGGTGCGAAGAGATTTTCGGCCCGGTGATCTGCGTACGCAGTTTCAGCTCTGAAGCCGAGGCGATTGCCCTGGCCAACGACAGCCAGTTTGGCTTGGTAGCCAGCGTGGTTACGCGCGACGCCGAAGCGGCCGATCGGGTCGCCAACGCTTTGCAGGCGGGGCTTGTGTGGATCAACGCGCCGCAAGTGATCTTCCCGCAGACCGCCTGGGGTGGCTACAAACAGAGCAGCATCGGCCGCGAACTGGGGCCGTGGGGCTTGCAGGCTTTCCAGGAAATCAAACACGTGATTCGGGCCGTCTGACAGCACGAAAAAGGTGAGCGCATGCCTCGTGATGAGGCATGCGCCAGCGTCATGGCTTCAATGAGTTTTTATCGATAGTCAGGTGTTTTGCACGACCTCAGGATGAACCCGCCGGTGCAGCTCAAGTCCTTTGAAACCGGGGACTGCAAGCTGATCTGGCCGCGCGGATGCAACGGTTGCGACCAACCTCATACTTAAAAAAACAAAGGGAGTCCTTCATGGGCGAGCACGATCTGAACAGACGTCAATTCATCAAAACCGTGGGCGTGGCGTCCGTGGCTGCGGCGGCCATGAGCATGCCATTCATCAAGGCCAATGCCAGCGACACACGTTTCCAGGGCAAGACCCTGCGCCTGCTGACCTGGTCCGATGACACCGGCCTTGCAGCACTGCGCAACATCGCGGCAACCTTCGAAGCGAAGTACGGCTGCAAGGTCATCGCTGACCGCACCGGCAGCACCTCGGAAATGGTCGCCAAACTCAAGGCCGGCGGTGATCGTCCGCAGTACGACATCATCACGCTGGCCGGCGTCGGCGCCGAAGGTCTGGCCGCCGCCAACCTGCTGGAAAAACCCGATCTCAACCGTATCCCTAACCTGATCGACGTGCCGGAGCAATACCGTACTGGCGCCAACGGTCACGGCATCGGTTACCTGCTGTGGTGCAACAGCCTGGTCTACAGCACCCGCACCATCAAAGAAGCGCCGGACAGCTATGCCGCCCTGTGGGACGCGGAACTGTCGCCGAACATCTTCCTGCCGCCGCCGAACTGGACCGAGGCCATGGACCTGATCATCATCGCCGCCAAACTGGCCGGTGGTGACGAACACAACATCGAGCCAGGCTTCAAGAAACTCGCGGAGCTTAAAGATCGCGTCGTGACCTTGGGCGAAAACCCGAACCAGATCGCCGAGCTGTTCCGCACAGGTTCCCTGGACATGGGCGGCTTGTACGCGCCGGCGTTCTTCCCGAAACAGATTCGCGATCCGGCCTACGGTCTGGGCGCCACGTTCGGCATGAAGGAAGGCTTCTACACCGACCTGATGCTGTCGGTGATGCCGAAGAATCGTCCGGGCGATATCGACCTGGCCTACGCCTTCATCAACCACTCTCTGGACCCGCTGGTGCAGGGCAAGATGGCCGAGGATATCTACAACGGCCCGGTCAATGCCAAGGCGATCATCTCCGCCGAAGCGCGCAAGAGCCCGTACATCCTCACGCCGGAGCAGATTGCCGAGAAGGCGATCATGCACGACAACGCCTTCCTGGCCACCGTGCATGACCAATGGATTCGTCGTTACACGGAAATCTTTTCTTCCTGATCGAGTGGCGAACACAGGTCTTTAGAACACTGCAAAACACTGTGGGAGCGGGCTTGCCCGCGATGACGGCCTTCCTGTCGACGATGATGTGACTGATAGATCGCTATCGCGGGCAAGCCCGCTCCCACAGGGTTCGCGGTGGTTTTGAGGGCTGTGTTTGTCAGCTGCTTTCCATTGACGAGACCCTTGCTATGGAACACCAACCTCTGACCCATCCGGTAAGCGCCGCCCCCGTGCGCGTCAACCGGGGTGTCTCACCGACGGCGCGCGCCTGGCTTTTCCTCTCGCCGTCGATGCTGTTTCTCGGCGTGCTGATTGCCGCCAGCCTCTTGGTACTGCGCATGAGCGTCGGCACCAAAGGCGCGGAGTGGTCCGGCTTCAGCCTGGCCAGTTACGCCCAATTGCTGGAACCCTATTACCTCAAATCCTTGCTGCTGACGTTGCGCCTGGCGCTGATCAGCGCGGTGATTGCGGTGCTGCTGGCGATCCCGGTGGCCTACACCATGTCGCGACTGACCTCACCGTTTGTGCGGCGGATCTTCCTCGCGGCGGTGCTGCTGCCCTTGCTGGTCAACCTGCTGCTGCAAAGCTACGGCTGGCTGGTGATTCTCGGCCCCGGCGGCATGCTCAATCAGGCGCTGATGGGCCTGGGCCTGATCAAGCGGCCGATCATGCTGCTGTACAACCAGAACGGCGTGTTGATGGGCCTGGTGCAAACTGCGTTCCCGTTGGCCGTGCTGCCGATTGCCAGCGCCATGCGCGGCGTCGCCCGCACGTACGAAGAGGCCGCAGCCACCCTCGGCGCCAGTCGCTTGCAGGTGTTTCGCCAGGTGGTGTTGCCGATGAGTTTGCCGGGGATCATCACCGGCGCGACGCTGGTGTTTGCCTACAACGCCAGTAGCTTCGTGGTGCCGTTGCTGCTTGGTGGTCGGCGCGTGCCGATGCTGGCGGTGATGGTGCATGACCAGATCGCCCCGCTGATGAACTGGCCCGCCGCGTCTGCTGCCGGTGTGGTGCTGATCGTTACCACCCTGGCGATCATGACCTTGTCCGAATACATCACTGGCCGTCGTCGGCGCATGCTGGAGGCTTCCCAATGAGCACCTTGATCAAGAAGCGCCATTCGCTGCTGCCAGGCGATACCGGCAAGTTCGCCGGCATCCTGTCAGGCTTCATTTTGCTGCTGGCAGTGCTGCCGATCCTGACCATGATTGTCATGTCGTTCAGCGGTGCGTCGAACCTCGACTTCCCGCCCAGCAGCTATAGCCTGCAATGGTACAAAGCCGCCTGGAACACCTTCGTGTCGCCGGATTCCAGCGATGTGCTGAGCCTTGGCAAAGCCATGACCACCAGCCTGATGGTGGCCTGCCTGACCATGATTTTCGCCACGATTATCGCGGTGCCGGCAGCCTATGCCCTGACCCGTTGCGAGTTCCGCGGCAAGGCCGTGGCGCTGCAATTGATGTCGCTGCCACTGGTGTTCCCGATGGTGGTGTTGGGCCTGGCCTTGCTGCTGGTGTTCGACAGCCTGCCGTTCCACATCACCACCTCGCGCCTGGTGATTGCCCACGTGATTCTGGCGCTGCCGTTCGTGGTGAAAAACTGCACCGCGGCGATGCTCTCCATCGGCAGCGAAGTTGAAGAGGCCGCGCAGATGCTCGGCGCTTCACCGCTGCGGGCGATTGTCGATGTGGTGGTGCCGCTGATGAAGTCGGGGATTCTGGCGGGCATGCTGCTGGCGTTCATCGTCTCGTTCAACGAATTCACCGTGACCTATTTTCTCTACACCATCGACGTCATGACCGTGCCGATCTGGATGTACAGCCGCACCGTGTCTTCGCTCGACCCTACCGTTTTCTCGTTTGCCGTGCTGATCGTGCTGATCGACTTCGTCCTGATCTGGGCGTTGGAGAAGCTGGTCGGTGAAGGTGGCGTTTCGTTCTGATTCTTGAGGTGCAACATGACTGGTCTGATTCTGGAAAACGTCGAGAAACATTACGGCTCGGCCTGCGCGGTAAAGGATGTGAACCTGCATTTGCCCGAGGGCAAACTGGTGTGTTTCCTCGGCCCGTCGGGCTGCGGCAAAACCACCTTGCTGCGGATGATCGCCGGGCTGGAAACCCTGACCGGTGGCGAGATTCGCCTGGACGGTGAAGACATCGGCCATACGCCGGCGCATCAGCGTAATTTCGGCATGGTGTTTCAATCGCTGGCGCTGTTTCCGCACATGACGGTGGGGGAGAACATTGCCTATCCGCTGAAACTGCGCGGGGTCAGCAAGGCTGACCAGCAAGCGCGGGTGGTGGAGTTGCTGGAGCTGATTCAGCTGCAGGAAATGATTGATCGGCCGGTGGCGAAACTCTCTGGCGGTCAGCGTCAGCGCGTGGCGATTGCCCGGGCGATTGCTTCGCGGCCGAAAATCCTCCTGCTCGATGAACCGCTGTCGGCGTTGGACGCCAAGCTACGCGAATCGATGCAGGTGGAAATCCGTCAACTGCAACAGCGTTTGAACATCACCACCATCATGGTCACCCACGACCAGCGCGAAGCCATGACCATGGCCGACATCGTGGTGGTGCTGGGGGAACATCGGGTGCAGCAGGTGGGCTCGCCGATTGAAATCTACCGGCATCCGGCCAATGAATTCGTCGCGGACTTTATTGGTTCGGGGAACATTTTCCCGGCCACGGCGCTGGGCAACGGCAAGGTCAGCTTGCCCGGTGGCGATGCGCTGCAAGTGCCGATCTGCAGCAGCATTGTGGTGGGGGAGAAAGTGAAGATGCTGATTCGCCCGGAAGACCTGCAACTGTCACAACCCCAGGCCACGGCGGGCAATCGCTTGCTCGGGAAGGTGACGTTTGTGCGGGATATCGGGGCGACGATAGAAACCACCGTTGAGTGTTCCGGGGTGTCGTTTACCGCGTTGAGTACACCGTGTCAGGGAGTTGGGTTGAGCATTGGCAATCCGGTGTCGGTGACGTTGCCGGCTGAGGCTTGCCGCGTGTTGAGCGCCTGATCCAGATTTGATGTTGGCCTTCCTGGCCTCATCGCGGGCAAGCCCGCTCCCACAGGGGCTGTGTACACCGGTCCTTGTGGGAGCGGGCTTGCTCGCGAAGGGGCCATCAGCCACACCGAAAACGTCAGATCAAACCGACAACCGCAACCGCGCCAAATCCCGGAGCGGAGGCGCGCCGAACAATCGGCTGTACTCCCGGCTGAATTGCGAAGGGCTTTCATACCCCACCCGATAACCCGCCGCCGAAGCTTCCAGCCCTTCGGCCAGCATTAACCGCCGCGCCTCTTGCAGGCGCAACTGCTTCTGATACTGCAGCGGACTCATTGCCGTCATCGCCTTGAACCGGTGATGCAATGTCGACACGCTCAGGTTCACTTCCCGTGCCAGATCATCAATGCGCAGCGGTTGCTCATAATTGCCGTTGAGCCATTTGATCGCCTGGCTGATGCGATGGCTCTGGCTGTTGGCGATGGCAATCTCGTACAGCCGATGCCCCTGCTGGCTGCGCAACAGCCGATACAGAATCTCCCGACGAATCAGCGGCGCCAGCATGGCGATGTCTTTGGGTGTGTCCAGCAAACGTGCCAGACGCAGCACGGCATCGAGCATTGCCGTGTCGATTTGCTCCACATACAGGCCGCGGCCAGTGGGCCGTGTGGGTACGCCAATGGGGCCGGCGTCGGCAATCAGCGCGGTGATTTCTGCGGGATCGATGTCCAGCCGCACGGCGAGGATCGGTTCCTCAGGCGAGACATTTACCACTCGCCCGCTCAAAGGCATCGAGACCGAGACCACCAGGTAATTCAGCGGGTCGTAATTGAAGTATTCATCCGCCAACCGCACTTCCTTGCGCCCCTGGGCCATGATGCACAGGGCCGGTTGCGCCAGCACTGGGGCGAAGTCATGGTTTTGACTGTGGCGCGACATGAACAGCGAACCGACGGCGGTGGCATACGTGCCATCCTCCATCGTGTTACGACGGATGAGGGCGGCCAGTTCCGCGCGCTGTTTTTCCATGTCGGCGGCAAGCGGGGCTTGAAAATGATCGAGCGACGACATGCTGGGCATCCTCGGTGACGCGTTGGTAATGGGCTGAGCTTAAATTTGTGCAAGGGACAGCGGTAGCCACATCCTGCCAAAAGCTTGCCTGATTCTGCACGGGGCTTCGTGTGCCGCCCCGTCATGGCGTGACGCAGATGGGTAACGGCTGACGCAAACTCCCCCTGTAGGAGCTGCCGAAGGCTGCGATCTCTAGATCTTGAAAACAGAAGTCAAAAGATCGCAGCCTTCGGCAGCGCCTACACAAAGCTCGTGTGACAGTGATATGACGGGTTTTACCGGTTGTTACAGGTGTTGAGCCAAGTCTCGCAGGATTGTGCAATGCGTCGGCAGGAATCGACTAACGGCGACTGCGACACGCCGCCTAATCTTGGATCCTGTCGCAGCCCGTCCCCGGCTGCCACTGGATGACCTGGGAGGGTTGAACATGTCTACGCAAATCCCCGTCAGTCATATGGCCTTCGTCCGCGCCCGCGCCGGGCGTTCGGCAGAACTCGGTGCGCGCCTGAGCGCCCTGATCGAGCCGTCGCGCAACGCGCCGGGTTGCCTGAGCTTTGCCCTGCAGCACTCGCAATGCGATCCCGAGCTGTGGCTGGTGTCCGGTTTCTGGACCAATCAACAGGCCATGACCGCTTACTTCGGCAGCCCGGCGATGCAGATTTTTGCCGAGCTGGTGCAGGAGCTGCTGGTCAATAGCCTGGATTTTCATACCTTCAAGGATGTCTCGGCGGCCCAGGCCCTTGGCCAGTCCCAGGCAGCGGTACACAAACTCGCCGGTTGAGGGTTTAATGGCGCAATTCTCCATTAGCCAGGATCCGCGACATGGCACGCAAAGCCTTTGAACACTTCGAAGCCGTTTCAGCAGTAGTACCGGGCGAGGGCGGTTACCACGCCGCGATTGCCGTCAAAGCCCTCGGCGGTTCCGGTGCCCCGACTTTTCACAAAGTGCTGGAAGGCCAGACTTTCAAGACCGCTCATGAAGCGGACGAGGCTGCGGCCAAAGAGCTGACCCGCCTCAAAGACGTTAAAGAAGACGCCGACCTGCTCTGGTAATTACTTGACCGCCCCCGGGCGGAACATTTTGAACAATGCCTCTGGCCCCAGCTGAAAGTAATCCGCCGGCCCGCCGCCGCGCAGAATCGGTTCTGCCGCGGCGGTGTCGTACACCCCATCCTTCAACAGCCACTTGGCGATATGCACGGCGACCACTTCGCCGAGAATCAGCCAGCTCGGCAGCACCTCCTTGTTTGCGCGCTGCAACTGAATGATCTGCGTGACTTTGCATTCAAAGGACACCGGGCTTTCGGCGACCCGTGGCACCTGAATGATTTTCGACGCCACGGTGGTCAGCCCGGACAGTTCGAATTCATTGACCTGCGGCCCGACCATGGCGCAGCTCTGGTTCATCTGCTCGGCCAGCGGACGAGTCGCCAGGTTCCAGGCGAATTCGCCGGTCTGCTCGATGTTGTTCAGGCTGTCTTTGCGCCCGACACTGGAAAACCCAATGATTGGCGGGATGTAGTTGAAGGCGTTGAAGAAGCTATAGGGCGCCAGATTCAAGCAGCCATTGGCGTCCTGGGAAGAAATCCAGCCGATAGGGCGTGGGCCGACGATGGCGTTGAACGGATCATGCGGCAGGCCGTGGCCGTTGGCGGGTTCGTAGAAGTGGATGTCGTCGGGCATACAGTGAATTCCTGGGGACGTTCGGGAGGCGATCATGGTGCAAGGGCCAGCGGCATATTTCCAGTCCATCCTCGATCACTGTGGGAGCGGGCTTGCCCGCGATAGCGCTTTAACAGTCACACAGATGTTGAATGTTACGGCCTCATCGCGGGCAAGTCCGCTCCCACAGGGTTTGGGTTGAGGCAAATAAAAAGGGGCAGACCCGTTAAGGTCTGCCCCTGTTTTTATTGCGCGGGCGGACTCAGTCCGTCTCGATCCGCGAATGTTTGCGGGTGTCTTTCATGGTGATGTACACCAGCAACGACACCGCGATGCACGCCGTGACATACCAGTAGTAACCGGTTTCCATGCCGATGCTCTTGAACCACAGCGCGATGTATTCAGCGGTACCGCCGAAGATCGACACGGTCAGCGCGTACGGCAAACCGACGCCCAGCGCACGGATCTCGGTGGGGAACAGTTCAGCTTTAACCACCGCGTTGATCGAGGTATAGCCGCTGACGATGATCAGCGCCGCCATGATCAGGAAGAATGCGCCCCACCAGGTCTGGACAGTGTGCAGGGTGGTCAGGATCGGCACGGTGAACAACGTCCCGAGGATACCGAAGGCAATCAGGATCGGCCGGCGACCGACTTTATCCGACAGCCCGCCAACGATCGGTTGCAGGCACATGAACAGAAACAGCGTGGCTGCCGAGATGCTGGTGGAGTCGGTGATGCTCATGCCGACGGTGTTCACCAGGTATTTCTGCATGTAGGTGGTGTAGGTGTAGAACGCCAGGGTGCCGCCCATGGTCAGGCCGACCACGGTCATCAGTTCCTTCGGGTGGCGCATCAAGGTGCGCATCGCGCTTTCCTTGGCCTTCACTTTCTTGGTGAACGACTCGGTTTCTTCCATGCCACGACGCAGGTACAGCGCGACCACGGCACACAGCGCACCGATGGCGAACGGGATGCGCCAGCCCCAGGCGTAGAGTTGCTCGGTGGTCAGGGTCTGTTGCAGCACAATCAGCACCGCCAGGGCGATGAGTTGGCCGGAGATCAGGGTCACGTACTGGAAGCTGGAATAGAAGCCGCGACGCTCCTTGGTCGCCATCTCGCTGAGATACGTCGCCGAGGTGCCGTACTCACCCCCAACCGACAAACCCTGCAGCAGGCGAGCGAACACCAGCAGGATCGGCGCACCGATACCGATGGTTTCATAATTGGGGCTCAAGGCGATCAGCAGCGAGCCGAAACACATCAGATACACCGAGGCCATCAACGCACGTTTACGACCGGCGCGGTCCGCGTAGAGGCCCATCAGCCAGCCACCGATCGGACGCATCAGGAAGCCCACGGCGAAGATAGCAGCGGTGTTCATCAGCTGTGCGGTGGAGGAACCGGCGGGGAAGAAGGTTTTGGCGAAGTACAGGGAGAAGGCGGCATAGACGTACCAGTCGTACCACTCGACCATGTTGCCGACAGAGCCGCTGAAGATCGATTTGATCCGGCTGGCAGTGGTTTTTTCTTTGACCGGCAGGGCAGCCGACCCAAGGGGCAGGGTGTTGGAGTTATCCATTGAAGGATCCTCGTTTAATTGTTTTTGTGGAGCGCGAGTTAACGCAGCCTGCAGGGGCTATAGCAGGAGCTGTGCCAAGGGGAGGAGGGCCGGTTTAGAGGGGGGAGGCGGTTTTGTTGAGCGGATAGTCGCTCAAGGTGTGCGTGAGTATGAGCGGATTTTCGCCGATTGATCGTTCCCACGCTCCGCGTGGGAACGCCTCAACGGACGCTCCGCGTTCGGCTTTTGGGACGCAGAGCGTCCCGGGCTGCATTCCCACGCGGAGCGTGGGAACGATCAAACACCACAAAACTCAGCTGTCCTGCAAAAACATCTCGCGCGTCAGCCCATGCCGCTGCATCTTTTCATTAAAGGTACGGCGCGGCAGTTGTAGCTCTTCCAGCACCGCTTTCACATCGCCTTTATGCCGGGTCAGTGCCGCGCGCAGGCAATGGGCTTCGAAGGCTTCTTGCTGCGCCGCCAGTGACTGGCCGGGGTCGATCCCTGCCGGTTCCGGTTCGCCGAGGCCCAGCACTTGTCGTTCGGCGACGTTCGCCAGTTCACGCACATTGCCCGGCCAGTCGTGGCTCAGCAGATGGCTCAGTTGCGGCCCGCTCAAGGGCGCAAAGGTGCGCCCCAAACGTTCGGCGGCACTTCGCGCGAAGAACTCGAACAACAGTGGAATGTCTTCACGCCGATCGCGCAATGGCGGCAGACGCAACTCGGCGACGTTCAATCGATAGGCCAGATCCTCGCGAAAACGTCCGGCCCGGGCTTCATCCAGCAAATCGGGTTTGGTCGCGGCGATGATCCGCAAGTCCACGTGGATGCTCTGGTTGGAACCCAATCGCTCAAGCTTCTGCTCCTGCAACACCCGCAGCAGTTTCACCTGCTGGGCCAGCGGCATGCTTTCGATTTCATCGAGAAACAGCGTGCCGCCGTCGGCGTATTCGAGCTTGCCGATGCGTTTGCCTTGGGCGCCCGTGAACGCGCCGCTCTCATGGCCGAACAATTCGGCCTCGAACAACTGCTCGGGAATCGCTGCGCAGTTGAGCGCCACGAAGGCTTTGTCGGCGCGCGGACCGAAGTCGTGCAGGCAACGGGCAACCAATTCCTTGCCGCTGCCGGTTTCGCCACGGATCAGCACGTTGACCGGCAACGTCGCCAGGTCCAGCACTTGCCGGCGCAGGGTCTGCAAGCCACGGGACACCCCCAGCAGGGTGGCATCGAGTTTGGCGCGATTGTCCGCCTGCTCATGCAGCGCTCGGTTTTCCAGCACCAGTCGACGCTTGTCCAGCGCCCGACGCAGACTGCTCATCAGGGCTTCCGGGCTGAAGGGTTTCTCAAGGAAATCGTAGGCGCCATCGCGCATGGCTTCGACGGCCATCGGCACATCGCCGTGACCGGTCAGCAGGATCACCGGCAAATCGACATCGCGGCGCTGGACTTCAGCCAGCAGCTCCAGCCCCGTCATGCCGGGCATGCGCACATCGCTGAGAATCACCCCGGGGAAATGTCTGGGCAGTTGCGCCAGGCATTCGTCGGCGCGGCTGAACAGCTGCACCTCGAACCCCGACAGGCTCAACCATTGCTCGACAGCACTGCGGATGCTGCTTTCGTCATCGACCACCATCACCGAATTGAGCATCAGGCAGGGACCTCCAGATCAATAGGTAACGTCAAGGTGAATACCGCGCCGTTTTCGCCATTGTCAGCACTCAAACGTCCGCCCGCTTCGTGAACGATAGCGAAGGATACGGCCAGCCCCAGACCCAGGCCATCGCCCACCGCTTTGGTGGTGAAGAACGGATCGAAGACTTGTGCCAGATTCTCTTCGGCAATGCCGCCACCGTTATCGGCGACGGTCAGGCGCCACAATTGCTCATCGGCTTCGAGGCGGATTTCCAGCCGCTTGCAGGGTTTGTCGTGCATCGCATCCAGGGCATTGCGCAGCAGGTTGATCAGCACCTGTTCCAGACGAATCGCATCGCCACGCACCCAGGCCGGGCGCGTCAGGTGCAGCACGAGACTGACGTTTTCGTCCCGCAAGCGCGTATCCAGCAACTGCAAGGATTGATCGACCACCGTCGCCAGGTCCAGCCGTTCGCGCAGGCCGCTGGGGCTTTTGCGGGCGAAGGTTTTCAGGTGGCCGGTGAGCGCGGCCATGCGGGTGAGCATATCGTCCACCGGTTTCAGCGCCTTGTAAGCGTCCTCAACCCGACCATGATCGAGCAGCAGGCGCAAGGTCGCCAGTTGCATGCGCTGGGCAGTCAGCGGCTGGTTGATTTCATGGGCCAGCGCCGCCGACATTTGCCCCAGTGCCGCGAGTTTGGCCGATTGCACCAAGCCGTCCTGGGCTGTGCGCAAATCGCGGGTGCGTTCTTCTACCAGTCGTTCGAGTTCTTCGCGGCTGCGCTGGCGCAATTTCGCCAGCCGCCAACGCTGATTGAGGAACAGCAACAGAAACACCACGGCCAGCCACACCCCGGCGGCCGCGAGCCCGGCGTTGCGCAGGTCTTCGAAGGCTACCTGCGGGCGGCGCAGCAAGTGCAGCGTCCAGCCTTCGGTGGCCAGCGGCAGGGATTCCCAGAGGTAATCCGCCGTCCCCTCGGGGCCATTGACCCGGGTCAAATCACTGTTGTCGTCGAAGCGCCGCACCGAACGATACTCAAGTGGGGTCAGCGGTTGTTTGTCGTATTGGCGCGTGGCCTTGAGCTCAGTGTGATCGCTGGCGCTCAGTGGCCGCAGCAGGCGATAGCGCCAGCCCGGCTGATTGGCGATGAAGATGATCCCGCGCGCATCGCTGACCAGCAACGTGTCGCTGCCCTGGCGCCATTCGCGCTCCAGTTCCGGGAATTCGAGTTTCACCACCATCGCGCCGAGGAACTCGCCGTCGTCACCAGTCACTGCGCTGGACAGGAAGTAACCCGGAATGCCACTGGTGACGCCCACCGCATAAAAGCGCCCGGTGCCCTGAGTGCGGGTCTGGCTGAAGTAGGGGCGAAAACCGTAATTGTGGCCGACGTAACTGCTGGGCAGGCGCCAGTTGCTGGCGGCCACGGCGAGGCCGGTACGGTCGAGCAGTTCCAGGGTCGAGGACTGCGCCGCGCCGTTGATTTTCTCCAGTTTGCGATTCAATGCAAGCTGCTCTTCGGGGCTCACTTCACCGTTTAGCGCAGCGCGTAATTGCGGGTCCAGCGCCAAGACTGCAGGCAGGGCGCGATAGCGTTCAATCAGGGTGTGCAAGGAGTTGGCGTACAACGCCAATTGCTGACTGGCGCGGGTGGCGTCTTCTTCCAGCGCCTGACGCTCGGCGTGGCGGATGGCCAGGGTCGCGGCGAGCGCTGCGCCGGTGATGATCAACAGGGTGTACAACGACAGACGCAAGGTACGGGAAGTCGGCAGCATGCTGTAGGAAACAGGTTGAAGGTTGGGCTGGCACCATACCATGAGGCCGCACATCCTTCGTCCCAGCATGACATGTTCAGACAGTAGTGAATTTACTCGATCGAGAGCGCAACATGGTCTGGGTATACGCCAATTCGTTAGTCACCTCTGCTTAGATCAAAGGGTTAAATCGATATCCAAAAAAAAGGCCGGGTCGTCTGGGGAGACGGCCCGGCCTTTTCAGCAAGTGAGGGAAGCGCTTACTGCACTTCCACCGCCAGGCTTTCACTGATCTTTTTCTGCCAGATCGCAGGACCGGTGATGTGTACCGACTCGCCCTTACTGTCGACCGCAACGGTCACAGGCATGTCTTTGACGTCGAACTCGTAGATCGCTTCCATGCCCAGTTCGGCGAAAGCCACCACGCGGGATTTCTTGATGGCTTGCGCCACCAGGTAAGCCGCGCCGCCGACTGCCATCAGGTAAACGGCTTTGTGGTCCTTGATCGCTTCGATCGCAGTAGGGCCGCGCTCGGATTTGCCGATCATGCCCAACAGGCCGGTTTGCTCGAGGATCTGACGGGTGAACTTGTCCATCCGCGTCGCGGTGGTCGGGCCGGCAGGGCCAACCACTTCTTCGCGTACCGGATCAACCGGGCCAACGTAGTAGATGAAGCGACCTTTCAGGTCCACCGGCAGGGTTTCACCCTTGTTCAGCATCTCGACCATGCGCTTGTGCGCCGCGTCGCGACCGGTGAGCATTTTGCCGTTGAGCAGGACGGTTTCGCCCGGCTTCCAGCTCTGCACTTCTTCCGGCGTCAGGGTATCGAGGTTGACGCGACGGGCCGATGGGCCGGCTTCCCAGACGATTTCCGGGTAGGCGTCCAGCGGTGGCGCTTCCAGCGAGGCCGGGCCGGAACCGTCGAGCACGAAGTGTGCGTGACGGGTGGCGGCGCAGTTCGGGATCATGCACACCGGCAGGGACGCAGCGTGGGTCGGGTAATCCATGATCTTCACGTCGAGCACGGTGGTCAGGCCACCCAGGCCCTGGGCGCCGATGCCCAGTTGGTTGACCTTCTCGAACAGCTCCAGACGCATCTCTTCGATACGGTTGGACGGGCCGCGCTTCTTCAGCTCATGAATGTCGATGGATTCCATCAACACTTCCTTGGCCATTACCGCGGCTTTCTCGGCGGTGCCGCCGATGCCGATGCCGAGCATGCCCGGTGGGCACCAGCCGGCGCCCATTTCCGGAACCGTCTTCAGTACCCAGTCAACGATCGAATCGGACGGGTTGAGCATGGCCATTTTCGACTTGTTCTCGGAGCCGCCGCCCTTGGCCGCCACGTCCACTTCTACGGTGTTACCCGGAACGATGGAGTAGTGGATAACGGCCGGGGTGTTGTCCTTGGTGTTTTTGCGAGCGCCCGCCGGGTCGGCGAGGATCGAGGCACGCAGGACGTTTTCCGGCAGGTTGTAAGCCCGGCGTACGCCTTCGTTGATCATGTCGTCCAGGCCCATGGTGGCGCCATCCCAACGCACGTCCATGCCCACGCGCACGAACACGGTAACGATACCGGTGTCCTGGCAGATCGGGCGGTGGCCGGTAGCGCACATGCGCGAGTTGATCAGGATCTGCGCCATGGAATCGCGAGCTGCCGGCGATTCTTCACGCAGGTAGGCCTCGTGCATCGCCTGGATGAAATCCACGGGGTGGTAGTAGGAAATGAATTGCAGGGCGTCGGCAACGCTCTGAATCAGGTCGTCTTGCTTGATCACGGTCATGAGTCGCGCTCCTCTAAAAGACGGGAACATTCAATAAGGTGCTTGCAGCTTGGGTGCATCGGTCGGTTGCAAGCACCTTTCAAGGCACGCCGGGCATGCTGGCGCGACGCTAAAAAGGCGCGGCAGTATACCGCGCCTCGATGGCGGGCACATCCGTTGACAGTCAAACGTTGGTCGCATACCGCCCACAGATGAATATTGGGGGCTGGGCCGTTGTGGTGAGGGAATTGCCTGTGGAGGCTTGCCACAGGATTACCCCGCCCACCTATGAATATGGGCGAAGGGCTTTTGTGGCGAGGGAGCTTGCTCCCGTTCGGCTGCGAAGCAGTCGTAATAGACTCATCCCAGTTCAACTGAAAGGGGCAGAGGGCCGCTTCGCAGCCCAGCGGGAGCAAGCTCCCTCGCCACAGGATTATCCCGAGATCGGGTCATGGCTTTGACGCCAGTTTTCTGCCCCGAAAATTGAATGGTCATTTATCAGACTCGCCACTAAAGTGGCATCCGGCCTGTAGAGTAGGACACTCGATCAGCCTCCTTTCCCACGGTGAATCAACGATTGACCCATAACGCCATCCAGCGGCTTTTGCTCAAACGCTTTGCCCTCGCAGCTGGCACCTACGCCCTGGCTTTGCTGCTGCTGTGGCTGGCGTTTTTCACCGGCCATTACGATGAATCCATCGCCGGCATGGCGATCGGCAGCGCGTTGGTGGTGCTCAGCCAGGCGGTGTTGTTCGCGGTGTTCTCGAGCGGTCGCAACCTGCGTTTTTCCGACCCGAGCCTGACCGAAGTGCAAATACTGCTGGGGCTGGGTTGGCAAACCTGGCTGATCGCTCATCTGGACGAGGCTCGCGGCGCGTTTCTGGTGTTTTACCCCCTGATTCTGTTGTTCGGGTTGTTTCATCTTTCGCGCATGGCTTTCGCCCGTTGCGCGTTTCTGGTGTTTTTCAGTTTCAGCGCCATCACCTTGTGGGAGGGCTACCACTTTCAGCTGCCCGACCCGACGCTGGCCCTGTTGCAGGTGTGCGTGCTATTCGTCGTGCTCGGCTGGCTGGTGCTTTACGCCCGTTACGTCCAGATGTCGCGCCAGCGTATGCGTCAGCGGCGGTTTGCCTTGCAGGCGCATCAGGACACCCTGCGCGGAATGATGCGCCAGCTCGAAGGTTTGGTGGCGACCGATGAACTCACCGGGCTGTTCAACCGCCGGCATTTCCTGCGCCTGGCCTCCCGCGAGTTGAACGCCATGGAAACCGATGTGGTGCACGGCCTGGCGTTGATCGACCTCGATCACTTCAAACGCATCAACGATGTTCACGGCCATGCCGCCGGCGATCAGGTGCTGCAAGCGTTTGCCGGAGTGGCCACCGCCTGCCTGCGCGATGGCGATGTTCTGGCCCGCTATGGCGGTGAAGAGTTCGTGGTGCTGTTGCCCGATTGCGATGCCGAGCGCCTGACGGCGTGTTGCGAGCGGTTGCGCATAGCCTTCATGGATGTCGAATTGGTCGGCCTGGATGTGCGCAACCTCAGCCTGTCGGTGGGCATGACTTTGTTGGCGCTCGACGACGATCTGGATGACGCCCTGCACCGCGCCGATCAGGCGCTGTACCGCGCCAAGCGCGATGGCCGTAACCGTTGCGCGGCGGCCTGGGAGAATGTCGATGCCTGAGTTACGGGTCGGCGAACGCCAATGGACGGTGGCGGCGGGCAGCAACCTGCTCGATGCTTTGAATCAGAGTGGCGTGTCGGTGCCCTATAGCTGCCGCGCCGGCAGTTGCCATGCGTGCCTGGTTAAATGTGTCGAGGGCTTGCCCAGCGACAGCCGTCCCGATGCCTTGAGCCATGAGCAGCGTCAGCAGGGTTGGCGGCTGGCCTGTCAATGCCAGGTGGTCGACGATCTGCAAATCGAAACCTTTGACCCGCTGCGTGATGGGCTTGGCGCTCAAGTGGCCGCCAGCGATTGGCTGAGCGCCAGCGTTTTGCGTTTACGCCTGACGAGTGAGCGACCGTTGCGCTATCAGGCGGGGCAGCATCTGGTGTTGTGGGCGGGCCAGATTGCACGGCCGTATTCCCTGGCCAGCCTGCCGCAAGAAGACCGATTTCTGGAGTTCCACCTCGATTGCCGCCAACCGGGGGCATTCAGTGATGCGGCGCGTCGCTTGAAAATCGGCGATCCGATTCGCCTCGGCGAGTTGCGCGGCGGGGCGTTGCATTACGACCCGGACTGGCACACCCGACCTCTGTGGCTCTTGGCGGCCGGCACCGGTCTGGGGCCGTTGTTCGGTATCTTGCGCGAAGCATTGCGTCAGGATCACCAGGGCGCCATCCGTGTCATTCACCTGGCCCATGATGCGGGTGAACATTATCTGGCCAAACCCCTGCAAGCCATGGCCGCCAGCCGTGAAAACCTTAGCGTCGAGCTGTGGACGGCGGCCGAGTTGCCCGCGGCTTTGGCACAACTGCGCCTTGTTTCGCGGCAAACCCTGGCCTTAGTCTGCGGGGCCCCCGACAGCGTCGACGCCTTTGCCCGGCGCCTGTACCTGGCGGGTTTGCCGCGCAATCAACTGCTGGCGGATGTCTTTCTACCCCGTGGTTGAGCGCTGATTTCTCTGTGGCGAGCGAGCTTGCTCGCGCTGGGCTGCGCAGCGGCCCCAAAAGTTTGTGAGCGCTGCGCACTCAAGCGCGAGCAAGCTCGCTCGCCACAGTTGATCCTCTCAGATCAGGACTCACCATGCCCGATACCATCCAGTTTGAACGCGAGCGCGGCCTGCTGACCCTGCGCATCAATCGCCCCGAGAAGAAAAACGCCCTGACTCGCGCCATGTACAGCCAACTGGCGGAGGGTTTGCGTCTTGCCGACAGCGACCCCGAAATCAATGCGGTGCTGATCACCGGTAGCGCTGAGTGCTTCACCGCCGGCAACGACATCTTTGATTTCCTCCAGCAACCCCCGAGCATCCTCGACAGCCCGGTGTATCACTTCATGCTCAATTTGCTCGAGTGCCGCAAACCGGTCATCGCCGCCGTGGCCGGCGCAGCGGTGGGGATCGGCACGACGCTGCTGCTGCATTGCGATCTGGTTTACGTCAGCACCGACGCGCGGCTGCGCATGCCGTTCGTCAACCTCGGGTTATGCCCTGAGTTCGGCTCCAGCCTGATCCTGCCGCGAATGCTCGGGCATGCCAAAGCGGCAGAGCTGTTGTTGCTGGGCGAGGGTTTCAGTGGTGAGCAGGCTGCGGCGTGGGGGATAGCGACTGAAGCCTTGGGCAGTGGCGAAGCGGCATTGGCCAAGGCGCGGGAGATGGCGTTGCGTTTCGAAGCGTTGCCACCGGAGGCTGTGCGCATCAGCAAGCAATTGATGAAAGCGCCGGGCCGGGAACAGTTGCGCAAGGTGATCGAAGAAGAGGGTGCATTGTTCACCCAGCGGCTGCGTTCGCCGGAAGCGATGGCGGCGTTGTCGGCATTTATCAAACGGCATTGAGTCCGATCGTTCCCACGCTCTGCGTGGGAATGCCTCAATGGACGCTCCGCGTCCGCTCTTGGGACGCGGAGCGTCCCGGGCTGCATTCCCACGCAGAGCGTGGGAACGATCACTAAAAAGCCCCGCCATTCACATGGCGGGGCTTTTGTTTTTCAGCGCTCGATCACTCAGACCATCGGGTCGCCAACGTGCAGGATTTTCATCCCGTTGGTGCCGCCGGTGGTGTGGTAGCTGTCGCCCTTGGTCAGGATGACCCAGTCGCCTTTCTCGACCACACCCAACTTGAGCAACTCGTCGATCGCAGCCTGGCTGACTTGCTCAGGCGGCAAGGACGCCGGGTCGAACGGTACGGTGTAGACGCCACGGAACATGGCCGCGCGGGCCTGGGTTTCGCGGTGCGGGGAGAACGCGTAGATCGGCACCGAGGAACGGATGCGCGACATGATCAACGGCGTGTAGCCACTTTCGGTCAACGCGATAATCGCCTTCACGCCCGGGAAGTGGTTGGCGGTGTACATGGCCGCCAGCGCGATGCTCTGGTCGCAGCTTTCGAAGACCTTGCCAATACGGTGGCTGGAGGTCTTGCTGGTCGGGTGCTTTTCAGCGCCGATGCAGATGCGCGCCATGGCTTGCACGGCTTCCAGCGGGTACAAACCGGCAGCACTTTCGGCCGAGAGCATTACGGCGTCGGTGTAGTCGAGCACGGCGTTGGCTACGTCGGAGACTTCGGCGCGGGTCGGCATCGGGTTCTGGATCATCGACTCCATCATCTGGGTCGCAACGATCACCGCTTTGTTGTGGCGGCGTGCATGCAGAATGATTTTCTTCTGAATGCCCACCAGCTCGGCGTCGCCGATTTCCACACCCAGGTCACCACGGGCAACCATCACCGCGTCGGAGGCTTTGATCAGGCCGTCGAGGGTTTCGTCGTCGGCCACGGCTTCGGCGCGTTCAATCTTCGCCACCAGCCAGGCAGTACCGCCGGCTTCGTCGCGCAGTTGACGGGCGTATTCCATGTCGGCGGCGTCGCGCGGGAAGGACACCGCGAGGTAGTCGACTTCCATTTCCGCAGCGAGCTTGATGTCGGCCTTGTCTTTTTCGGTCAGGGCCGGTGCGGTCAGGCCGCCACCGCGACGGTTGATGCCTTTGTGGTCCGACAGCGGGCCGCCGATGGTCACGGTGCAATGCAGCTCGGTGGCGGTGGCAGTATCAACGCGCATAACCACGCGGCCGTCGTCGAGCAACAGCTCGTCGCCCACGCCGCAGTCTTTCACCAGGTCCGGGTAGTCGATGCCGACGACTTCCTGGTTGCCTTCGGTCAACGGATGGCTGGTAGAGAAGGTGAATTGATCACCGATCTTCAGCTCGATCTTCTTGTTGGCGAATTTGGCGATACGAATTTTCGGGCCTTGCAGGTCACCCAGCAGGGCGACGAAGCGGCCGTGCTTGGCTGCGAGGTCACGCACCAGCTTCGCGCGAGCCTTGTGCTCGTCGGGGGTGCCGTGGGAGAAGTTCAGACGGGCGACGTCCAGGCCAGCCAGAATCAACTGTTCGAGAACTTCCGGCGAGTTACTGGCCGGGCCAAGGGTAGCGACGATTTTGGTGCGACGGACGGACATGCATAGACTCCTGAGTTCAAGCGCTAGCAGAGGCTACTATGGTCCGTAGGTGTAGTCATTGTTCGTTTGCACTACTTTTTTTGAAGAACTTGGTTATTAGTTTCTTTATTGAACGCGACAATCGGCACAAACCGCCCTGAAGATTTCCGCCCAAGGGTCGATACAGAGCTCAAGACAGGAGATCCCCCATGCGATTCGTGCTCATTGCCGCCCTTGCCATTAGTGCCCTCAGTGTCACGGGCTGCACCCGTTGGTCGATGAACCATCATTTGAATAATGCCTACAGCGCCTACGAGCGAGGCAATTGCGAGCAAGTGATGCTCGAACTGTCCAAGGTCGAGCGTGCCAGCCATGCGCGGCCTTATGTGTGGCCGGAAGTGTCGATGATGCGCGGCCAGTGCCTGGAACGGCAAAAGCTGTTTATCGATGCGGCGCAGACTTACCAGTTCATCATTGCCTCTTACCCGCAAAGCGAATACGCCTACCGCGCCCGTGCCCGCCTGGAAACCTTGCAGAGCCTGGGCCATTACCCGACCCGCAGCGCGGCGGCGGTGCGTCCAACCCGGTTCTGATTGTCATGCGACAGCGGTGAGCTATAGTCCAATGGATCGGTTTAGAGCCTTGCCTCTAATTCGAGGTAACACCTGTGATCGGCAGCAGTAAGCGACAGCGGTTGGAAGGACTGTCGCACCAGGATCGGGGAGAGCGCGGCTGATGCCTATAAAACAATAGAGCGGGCCCGTTCCGAAGTATTGGTGCGGCCCTGCTTAAGGGCCTTGCGTAGCGAAATCAGCATGTTCACTGACCGCCGGATCGAGCGGCATCAACTGCCGTATTTTCTGAAAGTGTTCAACAGCGTCACCGACAAGCCCATCGGCTTTCTGGGTAATCTGTCCGAGGACGGGCTGATGTTGATCAGCCAGTTGCCAATGATGGTGGGCGCCGATTTTAATCTGCGCCTGAAAATCCCCATGGATGGCCATTGTCAGCAGGTGATCGACCTCAATGCCTGCTGCCTGTGGTGCCACGAAGACGCAACCCCCCACCACTATGACGCTGGCTTCAGCCTGCAACGGGCACCGCCGGAGTATGGGCAATTGGTGGAGGCGTTGAGGCAGTACTTCAGTTTTCAGCCGTTGCCTGCTTCTGCTTGAAGGCTGCGGCGCTTTCACTATTGCCATCGCGGGCAAGCCCGCTCCCACAGTTTCGGCGGTGTTCACCTATTGTGTGTTCACCGAAGATCCCTGTGGGAGCGGGCTTGCCCGCGATGGCTTCATGCCAGACGGCCAATACTTAAAGGCTAGGTCGGCTTGATCGCCCGCTCGATATCCAGCGACCGCTCCGCCAGCATCAACCCCATCTCGCTCATCTGATAAATCGCCATCGCCAGATGCCGCTGTTTGTCTTCCAGGCTGTCCGCCAGGTCCAGCAGCAGAAGGCTCACCGAAGAAAAGGTTTCGTAGGTCTGGATGATGAGGGCTTCAGGGTTTGCATCGGATACGACGGTGAACATCTTCATGGATCGTTCCTCGGTGGTGCGTTCTTCGGCAAAGCACGGTTTAGTGTTTTCCCGTTTGAGATAGTGATCGAGGGCCCTGTCGGCAGCTTCGTGGAGTTTTCTCGAGTCGAGGGTGCTGTAGGGCGAACTGGAGGTGGTTTTGAGTGGGTTGGGTCGGGGCGTTATCACGGTTAACTCCTTGTTGGGGCTGCCACCGATTCGGAAATAACGAAAGGGCGGCGACAGGAGAACCTTATGTCGGGACGGACACCACCCACAATCAGACTGGTCGCTGATATTTGTAGGCAGAGGCGCTTCATTCTGTAGTCATTAGCGCAGTTATTCGCGAAGCCTGATGGGAGAGGACAACAAGCAGACTACCGGCCATTAACGTCAGTTTTTACATGGCAGAGCTTATTGCCCCCTCGTTACTACACGATCAGGAATATCGGGTAATGCCTAGGAGAAACTACAAATATTGAAGGTTAGCTAGTCATTAAGATCAGGCTTTTTGGGAATCTGTGAATTTTTAAAATCGGTGGAGATAGAAATAAGTGCCAAAGAGATAAAATCTTGGTTTGCATCTAGCGTTTGTAAGGCGCATCGGATGTTATCCGCTGTTTCGGCAGCCCCTTGCTGCGCCACCCAATTCGATAGCTCCTCTACAGCGGCACACAATGCCAGTTGGTTCTCATTGATCTGCGTTAGCACTGAAGCGAATAGTTTTGCCTCGTCCATGATTGATTCCTTGTGATAGAGCTATCAGATTGTTGGGTGGGACTGCTTCTCGTAATTACTCTGGGGTGGGAGCTAGTCATACGTGCTCGCACATCATATTCATATCGTGACATGACTATTTTGTATGGGATTGGCCATTACATCGTTCCAGCTTTTTTCCATCCCATATACCGCGTCACCATCTCGGCCCCCAGTTCTGAGGGCCGAGCATCCAGCACCGGAACACCATGAGCACTCAACTGCTCATGGAGCTCTGCCCGTACATTCATATAATCCACTATCCCGCAATAGGCCAGCGCCTCGGGCAATGTTTGTACCGGCGCGTGCCGCAGACTGTCGAGCACCTCTTCGCGCAGGCTGCCCACCAACACCCGATGCTGATGGCTCAGCCGTTTGACGGCGGCAAGCAATTCTTCGTCGTCTTCATCCCTCAGGTTGGTCACCAGTACCACCAGTGCCCGGCGTTTTTGTCTGGCCAATAACTGGTTGGCGGCGACCAGATAGTCAGCGGGGCATTGTGTGCTGTCGAGATCGTAAACGCTGTTGAGTAACACGTTGAGTTGACCAGTGCCTTTGACCGGGGCGAGGTAGCGCGGCTGATGGCTGGCGAAGGTGCTCAGGCCCACCGCATCGCCCTGTCGTAGCGCGACGTAGCTGAGCAACAGGCAGGCATTGAGCGCGTGATCGAAATGCGAAAGTTCGCCGTCCTGGCTGCGCATGCGCCGCCCACAATCAAGCATGAAAATGATCTGCTGATCACGCTCGTCCTCATACTCACGGGCAATCGGTGTGCGCTGGCGTGCCGTAGCTTTCCAGTCGATCTGACGCAGGCTGTCGCCTTCGCGGAATTCGCGCAGTTGATGAAACTCCAGACCCAGACCGCGTCTCTGGCGTTGGCGCACGCCGAGCTGGCTGAGCCAGTTATCCACCGCCTGCAGTTGGCCGCCGTAGAGGCGGGCAAAGTCGGGGTAGACACGGGTGTTGTCGACTATGTTCAGTAAACGTTTGCCTGACCATAGGCCCATTGGGCTCGGCAGGCTGATTTCGCAGTGGTCGACGGTGAAGTGGCCGCGCTTGAGTGGGCGCAGGCGATAGCCGATCTGGCTCTGTTGGCCGGGTTGCAGTTCGACGGACAATGGAAGGTGTTCGAAGTCCAGGCCGTGCGGCACATGGTCGAAGATGTGTACGTTCAGCGGTTGAGCAAAGTCGTGCTCGACCTCCAGCCGTACTTCGCCCCATCGACCGAGCGCCAAGCTGCCGGGCATATGCCGTTGCACACGAGGCGAGGGCAGACGTTTGAGGCGGATGGCGTCGAGTGCCGCCAGGGCCAGCAGCGCTAACAGCAATCCCCAGTTGATCGACAACAGGTTCGATGGAACCTCGATGTCCAATGCCCGCAATGTGCCCAACACGATGCCGATAACCAGTAGGGCTGCGAGCCAGATCAGCAGCAGGCGCGAGGGTTTCATGGCGTCGCGATTCCTTGGTAAGGGCTACGTTCAACCATCTGGCACAGTACCTTTATGGCGAGCGGGCTTGCCCGCGTTCGGCTGCGAAGCAGTCGTAAAACGGGTAGACGCGTTCTAGCTGACAGTACGCGTTGACTGCTTTTGGGGCTGCTGCGCAACCCAGCGGGAGCAAGCTCCCTCGCCACAAGGAGGCGTCGCATGACTGTGGTCACAGCCGCGGTGCCGGCACTTGGTCGAGCAACTGCCGGAGCACCTGATCGACTTCCAGCCCTTCGATGTCCAGCTCCGGGGCAATCCGCACCCGGTGGCGCAACACCGACAGCGCGCAACCCTTGATGTCATCCGGAATCACAAACTCGCCACCGCGCAACAAGGCCCGGGCGCGGGCGCAACGTACCAGCGCGATTGAAGCGCGTGGCCCGGCGCCCAGAGTCAACCCCGGCCAGGTCCGGGTTGTGCGGGCCAGGCGCACGGCGTAATCGAGCACCTGATCGTCCATGGGCAGATCACTGGCAATGCGTTGCAAGGCCAGCACGTCCTTGGCTTGCAACACGGTGCGCAACGGTTGCACGTCGAGCATGTCGGCCCGGGTCGAGCGGCTGACCTGGCGCACCATGTTCAACTCCTGCTCGGCATCGGGGTAGTCCATGCGCACCTTGAGCATGAAGCGGTCGAGCTCGGCTTCCGGCAACGGGTAAGTGCCTTCCTGTTCGATCGGGTTTTGCGTGGCGAGTACCATGAACGGTTGCGCGATCGGCAGGGCGCGGCCTTCGAGGGTGACCTGGCGTTCCTGCATGGCTTCGAGCAGCGCCGCCTGGGTTTTCGCCGGGGCGCGGTTGATCTCGTCGGCCAGCAGCAGGTTGGTAAATAGCGGGCCTTTGCGCAGTTTGAATTGCTCGGTTTGCAAGTCGTACACCGCGTGCCCGGTGACATCACTGGGCATCAGGTCCGGGGTGAACTGGATGCGTGCGAACTCACCGCCGAAGCAGCGGGCGAGGGCGCGCACCAGCAACGTCTTGCCCAACCCCGGCACGCCTTCGAGCAGCACATGGCCGCCGGCGATCAGGGCGGTGAGCACGTCGTCGATCACAGTGTTCTGGCCGATCACGGCTTTTTGCAGTTCCGTTCTTACCGCTTGGGCCAACTGACTGGCGCGCTGGCGCTGCTGGGCGGCGTGGGTCTGTGTGCCGGGATCGATCTGTTCACTCATAAGGCATTCCTCAAGGTTTGCAGCTGGGCGACCTGACGGCTGAATTCAGCGCTGGGCAGTCGCTGCTTCGGTCGCGGGCTCATGGCCTGGCTGATGGCGCGTGTGGGTTGGCCACTCAGGCGTGCGAGCACCAGCCATTGTTCGGCAACGCCGAGTTGTTCAAAACCGGGATGACGGTGACGGACACGGCGCAGGATGTCTTGTTGCAAGGCTTGCAACAGACTGTGCTGGCCGTTGCGACGCAGCATGAAATCGGCGCTGGCACGCAGGTGTTCCTGAAGTTGACGACGTGCCCTTGGGGCAGGTTCGAGCAATGGGCCGTTGCGCACGCCGACGTGCCAGAACCCCAAGGCGATCAAGGCAATCAGGGCCACCAGAGCTTGTGGAAAGTTGCGCCACAGCAAGGTCAGCAGACTGTCGTGATCAGTATTGAACAGCAGGGTCACGTCTGTGTCGGCCGTCAGGTACCACAGCAGCCAGGCGTTGTCGTACTGGTCGATAGCCGGGGTTTTCCAGAGGTCGGCGTCGGTGACCACGGTGATCGAACCCAGCCCGTGAGTCAGTTGCATCATGTGCGTGGCTTTGCCGCTGTTGGCCCAGGCCTGGGCGAGGTTTTTCGGATCGTCGAGATGGAACGCAGTATCGAAGCTGACGTAGGCTGGCGCCTCTTCGTTTTCCAGGTACAGCTTGGTCAGTTTCGGGTAGGGGTCGTCTTCAGGATCGGGCGGCGGTTCTTTGAGGTCTTTGCTCAGGGACTGGTGCACCTGCACTCGGTCGAGCAGCAGGTCATTGCTCTGACCGGTCTTCTCATCCCACAGGGCTTCGGCGACGAACAAAAGACGTCCACCGGCCCGGGTCCAGTTCAACACCTGATCCACCTGTCGCGGCGACATGTTCGACCGATCGCCGAGCAACAACAAACTGCGCTGATGAGGCTCGAGTGTCGGCAAGATGTCGAGGCTGTTGGCGTGGCTGACAGTCAGGCCCTGCTTGCGCAGAAAATGCTCGGCCGCCAGATAGGGGTTGGCCTGGGCTTCGGGGGACGGGCCGTGATCGATTTCTGCCTGATAGGGTATGGCCTTGAAATACAGGTAAACACTCAGCGCACACACTAGCAGGGCGATGAACGCACCGACCGAAAGCCACAAACGCCGGTTCAACGGGCCGCTCCCGGGCCGAATAACGCGCGCCAGCCGTCACAGAGTTCCTGCTGCAAATGCGCCGGTGGCAGGCGATGCCCGTAGGCCATGTTCTGCCAGTGCCCGGTGAGGTTTTTACTGAAGGCCAGCAAGGCAGGTTGTTGCAGTTGTTCGACCCGCTGAAGAACTTCACCTTCGGTGTCGGCGGGCTTGAGCGCCATGTTGAAATCGTGCAGCAAGTGGCTGAGGAGGGCGCGATAGAGCAACCCGAGGGCTTCACGGGGATGGGTTTGCCAGAGGCTTTCGGCGCTGGCGGCGATGTCGGCGGGCAGGGTTTCGCGGTTGAGGTCCAGGCCGAACGCCTGCTGCGGTAATGGCCGCGCGACTTTGCGATTTAACGTGGGGCGACGGCTGACGAACGCCTGCAACCAATCGCGGTAACGCCAGATCAATAGCCCAATGGCGCCGATCACTGTGCCCCACAGCAACACTTCGATCAGGTTGGCCAATACGCCAAAGCGTTGGCTGTCCAGCAAGCTGAACAGCGCCTTCAGCCAGGCGGGTGTTTGACCTTCGTCCGCGTTGTTGGCGGCGGGTTTGTCTTCGCCAAAACGATAGCGCGTGACCGTTTCCTTGTTCTTGAAGGGGGGCTGATCGAGGATGGTCTTGATGCTGTCCCGAGATGCCTGACTGGTCAGTGGTTGCTCCAACAGGCGGGCAGATTCGGGTGAAGTATTCGGTTCGGCGGCCCAGCCACTTTGCGCCGTCGGCACCAGCAGCATCGCGGCCAGCAGCAGCGTGACGACCGTGCTGGTCAAGCGTTGGCGCAATCGGCGAAACACCAGCTCGATATCCCAGGCTTCCAGCCGCGTGCGCCGGTTCAGATAAAGGCTGAAACCGCAGGCCACATAGATCGGTTCCCAGACAATCAGCACCAGAACGTAAAAGGTGTTGGTCAGGTGTTCCAGCCAGAGCCAGTCTTGGGTGGCGGCGGTAATCAAGGTCTGCCAGCCCCAGTCGAGTTCGACCTGTTGCGGCAAGAACATATAGAACAGCACCATCAAGCCGATCCACAGCGCGGTTTCCAGATGCACGCCGATGATCGTCAGCCATTGGGCGGCACCCGGGTTGCGCTGCAGCAGCACGCGCAAACGTTGTTGGCGTGCTTCGCCCTCCAGACCTTCGAGTTGCACCACCGGCATCAGAAAACTGCGGCTCAGGCTCAGGCGACGCCAGGTCAGGCTGGCCAGCAATTGCGGTTTGAGCAGGCGCGGCCATTGGCGCAGGGCCTGCTTCAGTGTGGGCGTTTCGCCGAACATGGCTTTGGACAGGATGTACAGCGGCAGCCGATCGAACGCCGGTTTGAGCCACCAGAACAGGAACACGGCGAGGGAGGGCGAATCCCACAACAGCAAGGTGAGCAGGGTGAAGATCGGCAAGGTCACGATGGCCCAACTGGTCATCAACAGGCGCCGATGGCGCTGACTCAGCAGCACGCCCAGGTCCATGGCTTCCCAGGTCGTGCGCGGGCGGATCACCACACTGGCATCACTCAGGCGCATGGCGAGTCCGACCGGCGAACAGTAGATAAATCGCCACCAAGCCCCAGAGCGCCGCGCCGACCAGGTATTTGGTCAGCGGCGCGAGCCCGGTCCGCGATGACCAGTAGGCTTCGATAAACGCCGCAATCAGCAGAAACAACATGACCCCGCAAATCAGCAACACGCTCTTGCGCGCCGCCAGCTGCAGGGCTTCGGCGCGAGGCAAACGCCCCGGCGCGATCAAGGCCCAGCCCAGTTGCAGGCCTGCGGCGCCGGCCAGGGCAATGGCGCTCAATTCGAAGGCGCCATGGCCGATCACGAACGACCAGAAGGTTTGGCCATAGCCGATGTACGTCAGGTGCCCGGCCACCGCACCGATCATCAACCCGTTGTAGAACAGGAAAAACGCGCTGCCCAGGCCAAACAGCAAACCGCTGGCGAAGGTCTGAAAGGCGATGCCGATGTTGTGCATGATGTAGTAACCGAACATTACCCAGTTCTCACTGGCCGCCCGTTCGGCCGAACGTCCCAAATGACCGGCGACGGGGTCGTACATGCTTTGCATCTCACTGACCTGTTCGGCCGGAATCAGGTTGTAGACCCGTTCCGGGAACAGATAGACCAGTAACGCGAAGCCGATCAGGCTGCCAAAAAATATCAGGCTGGCGGCCAGGACGAAGCGCCACTGTTCGCGCACCAATCGCGGAAAATCGGCGAGGATGAAACTCAACACGTTGGCACCCAGTCGACTGCGATGCCGATAAAGCTGTTGATGCCCGCGCAGGACCAGTTGCTGCAATGAGTCGATCAGGAAACTGCTGTAGCCGCGCTCCTGAGCCAGGGCCAGGTGTTGGCAGAGCCGTCGATAATCGCTGGGGAAACTGGCGACTCCAGAGGCGTCCTTGCCGCGTTCCAGCCGATCAAGCATGAGTGCAAACTGCTCCCATTCGGCACTGTGGCGACTTTCGAAAAGGCTTTGCTTCATGTCGGGCCCAACAGGCCACGGGCGATGCCGTTGAGTTCGGCCACCGCCTGCGGCTTCGATACCTGCAACGGTTGCGCGAGTATCGAGGCGAGCTCATTGGCCCGTGCCTCGGAGAGTTCACCCTGGCGCTCGGCAAACCCGAGGATGGCGCGCTGCTCGGTCAGCGTCAACGCGAAGGCTACGCGCCGTGGCGGGACGTCGGGCAGTTGCGGTCGGGTGAGCGGTTGTTCGCGGTAGATCACCAGCGTACCGGCGGCCAGGTCGCCGAGGCGTTTGAAGGTGGGATGTTGCAGGCAGCTGATTGCTCCGAGAAAGTAGCCGAATGGCAACATGTCGACAAATCGCAGCAGGTTGCGCAGCAAGGACGCGGACCAGCCGATCGGCGTGCCATCATCATGCACCACGCGTAATCCCATCCATTGCTTGCCCGGCGAGCGGCCCTGATTGAGCACCTCGAACAGCACCATGTACCACCAGCTCACCACGAACAGCAGAATCGAACCCAGCCCGGCGCCGAGTTTTCCGAGAAACGCCAACACAATGAACAGCAGGCCCAGCATCACCCCGCGCAGGCCCAGGTCGATGGCGAACGCCAGCGCACGCACCATCAACCCGGCCGGGCGCAGCGGCAAGTCGATGCCTTCGGGCGTTTCGACGTGATACCGCGTGTCCAGTGGCCGGGACAGCGTCGCTTTCCCTGGCAGTGCTGTGGTGTCGAGCATGGGCAACCTTGATGTGGCCTGGTCCGTCGGATGCTAGCAGCCTCTCGGGGGAAAACGACATAACTATGTATTGCACGGTGCGTGGTCAGAGGTGATTGAATGACAAGTTTCTGGTCGGGGCGGCATATGTGCGCCTAGACTTCGCCGGTCTTCAGTTCAGGAACAGCCCGTGACCTCGATCTTCTGGTACGACTATGAAACCACTGGCATCAACCCCCGTTGCGACCGTCCGCTGCAAGTGGCGGGGATTCGCACCGACTTCGATCTCAATGAAATAGACGAACCGGTCAACCTTTATTGCCAGCCCAGTGACGACATCCTGCCTCATCCGGCGGCGTGTGCGATCACCGGTATTACGCCCGCGCGTCTGGCCGAACAAGGTTTGAGCGAAGCCGATTTCATGACACGGGTTCATACCCAGCTCGCGGCGCCCGGTACCTGTGGGGCCGGATACAACACGCTGCGTTTTGACGACGAGATGACCCGTTACAGCCTGTATCGAAACTTTTTCGACCCCTATGCACGGGAGTGGCAGGGCGGCAACAGCCGCTGGGACTTGATCGATGTGGTGCGCGCAGCTTATGCCTTGCGTCCCGATGGCCTCGTCTGGCCCAGGGACGAGGAGGGGCGAGTCACGCTCAAACTCGAACGTCTGACCGCCGCCAATGGTATCGATCATGGGCATGCGCACGAGGCGCTGTCGGATGTGCGTGCAACTATCGCTTTGGCGCGCCTGATTCGGGAAAAACAGCCGAAGTTATATGACTGGCTGTTTCAACTGCGCAGTAAACAAAAGGTCATGGATCAAATTCGGCTGTTGCAGCCGATGGTGCATATTTCCGGGCGCTTCTCGGCGGCCCGCAACTATGTGGGTGTGGTACTGCCGTTGGCCTGGCATCCACGTAATCGCAACGCGCTGATTGTCTGTGACTTGCACCTGGACCCTCAGGGGCTGCTTGATCTGGATGCCGAAGCCTTGCGTCAGCGGCTTTATACCCGCCGCGATGACTTGGCCGAAGGCGAACTGCCGGTGCCGCTCAAGCTCATACACATAAACAAGTGCCCGGTAGTGGCGCCGTTATCGGTACTCCGTCCTGTAGATCAGCAACGTCTGGGGCTGGATATGGCGCTTTATCAGGAGCGGGCGCTGCGGCTAAGTGACGCACAACACGTTTGGCGAGATAAAGTTGCAGGCATTTACGCCAGCGACGATTTTTCTCCGAGCCAAGACCCCGAGCAACAGTTATACGACGGTTTTATCGGTGATCGGGACCGGCGTCTATGTGAGCAAGTCAGAGCTGCCGACCCTGCGCAATTAGCACAAGAACAGTGGCCTTTCGATGATGAACGTTTGCCTGAATTATTGTTTCGTTATCGCGCACGCAACTTTCCCGATACGTTGAGCCTGGAAGAGCAAGAACGCTGGCGAATATTCTGTCAGAAACGTTTATGTGCGCCTGAGTGGGGCGCGCCAAATACGCTGAATAGTTTTCTGGAGGCGGCTGCTCAATTGACGACTAGTGCTACATCGTTTCAGCGAGAGGTTCTGGATCAATGGCAGAATCATGTCCAGTCATTACGCAAACGTTTGAGTCTTTGAAAACGAAAATAATCCGCGCTTGAATTTCAGGCATAAAAAAACGCCAGCATTTGCTGGCGTTCTTTTGGTCGCGAATCAGTCTGCGACACGCTTGCGGCTTAGCCCAGCAGGGTAGCCCAACCTTCAACCACATCACCGCCCCACTTGGCTTTCCACTCTTTCAGAGTCTTGTGGTTGCCACCTTTGGTTTCGATGACTTCGCCGTTGTGCGGGTTTTTGTATTGTTTAACTTTGCGAGCACGCTTGGTGCCAGTAGTTTTTACTGCGCCGCCACGTGGAGCCTTGGTTTTGGACTCTGGATCCAACAGCGCGATGATGTCGCGCAGGGATTTGGAGTATTCGCCCATCAGGGTGCGCAGTTTGCCTTCGAATTCCAGCTCGGTTTGCAGTTTGTCGTCTTGGGACAGATTCTTCAAACGGGCTTGCAGCTCTTTGATAGCTTCTTCGGTGGCGCGATATTCGTTGATCAAGGACATGAGGACTACCTTATGTTGGGCGCTGGATGGCAGGGTGACAGTGCGACAATAATAGTCAGGGTGTTTCATCAAGTAAACATTTAACCGGAGTTTTATTTAAATTAGTTGCGGAATAGGACGCACATTGGAGGGATAGTTAAATAGCGTCACAAATATTCACAGTTGACCTCTTGAAGATTGCCCGCAAGAACACCATCGCGTGGGGCGGCCTGGTGCTTGCAGAACCTGTACCGGACCTGTGGGCAAAGCCATACGTCATCAATACTGCAGTTTTGCTGCGCAATCGCTAGAATAGCGGCCTTTGCGAAGTTCTGGAGTTTCCCCCTCATGCGCACTTTTCGGCTGGTGATTGCTTGCCCGGACCGCGTCGGCATCGTTGCTAAAGTCAGTAACTTTCTGGCGTCACATAACGGCTGGATCACTGAAGCGAGCCATCACTCGGATAATCTCAGTGGCTGGTTCTTCATGCGTCACGAAATTCGTGCCGATTCGCTGCCTTTCGGTATCGAAGCCTTTCGTGAAGCGTTTGCACCGATCGCCGAAGAGTTCTCGATGGATTGGCGCATCACCGACACCGAGCAGAAGAAACGCGTGGTGTTGATGGCCAGCCGTGAATCTCACTGCCTGGCGGACTTGCTGCACCGCTGGCACAGCGACGAACTGGACTGTGAAATCACCTGCGTGATTTCCAACCATGATGATTTGCGCAGCATGGTCGAGTGGCACGGTATTCCTTACTACCATGTTCCGGTCAATCCACAGAACAAGGAGCCGGCCTTCGCCGAAGTCTCGCGTCTGGTTAAACAGCACGAGGCCGAAGTGGTGGTACTTGCCCGTTACATGCAGATTCTGCCGCCTGAGTTGTGCAGCGAATATGCCCATAAAGTCATCAACATTCACCACAGCTTCTTGCCGTCGTTCGTCGGTGCCAAGCCCTATCACCAGGCTTCGATGCGCGGTGTGAAGTTGATCGGCGCTACTTGCCACTATGTCACCGAAGAGCTGGACGCCGGTCCTATCATCGAGCAAGACGTGGTGCGCGTGAGTCACAGCGACAGTATTGAAGACATGGTGCGCTTCGGCCGTGATGTCGAGAAAATGGTGCTGGCCCGTGGTCTGCGTTATCACCTGGAAGACCGGGTGCTGGTGCATGGCAATAAAACCGTGGTGTTCTGATAGCCATACGGTTGAAATTCGAAGGGCCTGAGCGTTCAATCGCTGCAGGCCCTTCGCCGTTTTTTGCACTGAGAACATGACCATGGCCGATCCATTGGACAAAGCCACTTCCAAAGCACCCGCCACATTGGGTGAGGGCTGTTTGAGTCGCTATGACCCGGATGACCTGAGCGCCGATGACGGCACGGAGTTTCCCGGCGCAGCCGAGTTGTGGGAGCAGTTGCAGGGCGATTCTGAGGATGAATCCGGGGACTCCTGAAAAAGATCACCCTGTGGCTGCCGAAGGAAGGCTGCGATCTTTTAAGCCCGTTTGAACTTCATCAGCTTCCTGAGCAATGGCCGCCCGAGCATCAGCAAAAACACCGGACCACCGACCACCAGGTAGAAGTAATAAGTCACTGTCCGCCAGATCAGAATCGCCGCCGCCGCGGTGGATTTCCCGACCATAGGCGCCAGCAGCGCCGCCGATGTCAATTCCGCCGCTCCGGCCCCGCCCGGCAACAGGCTGAACTGCCCGGCACTCAGCGACAGCATCTGGATCAGAAAACACCAGGCCCACTGCAAGTCCACACCCAGCCCGCGCAATGCCAGATACAACACGCTATAGCGCAAGAGCCAATGCAGGCAGGTCAGTGCAAACACAGTGATCAATGTCTGAAAGGGCAACTTCAGTGTGTCAGTGAATGCCGCCAGAAAGTGCAGGAGTTTTCGCGCCCAGCGCATCCGGGTGGTGCCTTGGACATTGAGACGAGTGAGCAACCGACCGCTCAGACGAATCAGCGAGCGGTGGTAGCGAGCCGCCAATACGCAGCTGAACAGTCCGCCGAACATCGAGATGGCGCTGACGGTCAGCAGCCATTCCATGCGCTGACTGAGGTGCTGGAACAGTGCATAAATCAGAATCGCGCTCAGCGCGCAGAGAAAAAACAGCAGATCGCTCAACTGATCCATGGCGAATACGGCGCTGCCCCTGGCCGGTCGTACGCCGTGGCGTGCCAGCAGGGCCATGATGGTCAGCGGTCCGCCACTGCCACCGGGGGTGGCGCAGTAAGCGAATTCGGCGGACATCACCACCCCAAGGCTTTTGACGTGACTGATTTTGCCGCGCTGATCTCCCAGCAACAGGCGCAAGCGCAGGGTGTTGAGCATCCAGCACAGCAGGATCATGCCGAACATGACCAGCAACCATTTCAGCGGAAAGCTTTGCAGCCGCGACCATGTCTCGCCGCCGCCCAGTAACGACGGGATGAGCACCGCAGCGAGCAGGGCGACGACCAGCAGAATCCCGCGGCTCATGCGGCGCGACCGACGACGTCGCGTTGCTGTGCCAGCCAGTTGGCCTTGGTCATCGGCACACGTCCCTCGTCGAGCAAGCGTTTGAGGGTGTGCAGCCAGTAGTGACGCGAAAACTCATGGCGCATGTCCACGGGGTGCAGGCCGAGACGAATCACCGGCGCCTGGCGCCAACGTTGCTCGCGCTGATCGCTGACGATTTTCGACAGACCGCGGCGCCAGGCGCTGCGTGCGCTCCAGACCAGACCGGGGGCATCGATCGCGGTGAAATCCGGCAAACGATACAGATGCTGCGAGTCGCTGGTGTAGCGCAGCGGTACCTGGCGCAAGGCCTGGCGGGTGCCTTCGCTCATCAGCCAGGCGGGGGCGACGAAACCTTCGAGTGGCCAGTTATAACGGTGAAACACCTCGATTCCGGCGCGCAGGCGGGAGAGGGCGGCTTCCAGAGGCAAATCGTAGAACTCGCCTTCATGGGTGTAGATTCGGCGCATGAACCAGTCTCGGGGAGTGATGGGGATTGGCCCTTCATCGCAATGAAAGTAACCGTGCAGTGCCAGTTCGTCGCCGCGAGCGACGCGGCGGGTCAGCAAACGTCGAAACGCCGGATATGCGGCCAGGTCGTTATGTTTGTGCAAATCGGGCACCACCAGCCAGGTGATCGGCACCTTACCCAATGCGTCGACGGCTTCGACAAAGGCTTGGTAATCGGGCCAGGTTTGCGGCGCAACGTCGTGCAATACCAGTATCAGGCTGGGCGCGTTCATGGGCTCAACCATTGGCGATCAGTGGCCATTGAGTGCCGAGTACCGCGTGATAGTGCCCCAGCAGGCTGTCGACCACGATATCCCAGGCGTAATGCTGCTCGACATGGCTACGGGCTTTCTTGCCCAGCGCGGCACTGCCCTGACTGAACAGTTCGCGCACCGCGTTGGCCATCGCTGCTGGATTGTTCGGCGCGCAAAGCAGGCCGCATTGATCGGTGACAATTTCCCGAAAAGCCCCGGCTGCCACGGCCACCACCGGAATGCCACTGGCCATGGCTTCGAGGACCACCAGGCCAAAGGTTTCCTGATCGCCGGCATGCACCAGCGCATCGGCACTGGCCATCAAGCGCGCGACTTGCGCCGCCGGGTAGAACTCATTGAGGACGGTGACATTGCGCGGCACCAGGGTCGGCATTGATGAACCCACCAGTAACAGATGGTAACGACGACCCAGGCGTTTCATGCATTTGAGCAGCACCGGCAGGTTTTTTTCCTTGGACCCACGGCCGGCGAAGATCAGCAGATGCGTATTTTCATCGATGCCCAATTCGGCCCGCAAACCTGGATCCCGTGCATTGGGGTTGAACGTTTGCAGGTCGACGCCCAGCGGTTGTACGAAAACGTTTTTGACGCCCAACCCGATCAGTTTATCGGCCATGATTTGACTCGGTGCCAGAACCCGGTCGAAGTTGCTATAAAGCTTGCTGACATAAGCTTCGACATTGGGTGTAACCCAATTGCCCATGCGATTGCTGACCAGCAGCGGCAGATCCGAGTGATAAAAACCGATCACCGGCACATCGAGCTGCCGCTTGGCGTCCAAAGCGGCCCAGGCAGTCAGGTAAGGGTCGCCGGCTTCAATCAGGTCAGGCTGCAAATCCTGCAGGACATTGCGCCACGGCGCGAGGCGGAGGGGGAAGCGATAACCCTTGCCAAAGGGCAGGGCAGGGGCCGGAACCGTGTAAATGCCATCCTGTTCACTCAAATGAGCCCCAGGAATCAGCAAACTGTGGCGAATGCCTGACTTGCTGCCCAGTCGACGGTGTTTGGCATCCAGATAGGTGCGCACGCCACCGCTGGCAGGGGCGTAGAACATGGTTATGTCAGCGATATGCACGATGAACATCCCTCCGGTCCGTTTGTTCTCCCTTGGGTTGACCTATATGAAGGATAGATGTTCGGTCGGGGTTTTGCGGGTGGGGGGCGATAGCGGGATTTGTGGTGTCTGGGTGGACCTCATCGCGGGCAAGCCCGCTCCCACAATGATCTTCGGTGGACACATATTTTGTGTACGACAGAGATCATTGTGGGAGCGGGCTTGCCCGCGAAGGGGCCAGTTCAGGCACTAAATCCGGAAACTACCCACCAACTGCTTCAATCGCGAAGCCTGTTGCTCAAGGTCCGAGCATGCCCGCAACGTCGATTGCAGGTTTTCCACGCCTTCCTGGTTCAGCGTATTGATCTCGGTGATATCCACGTTGATCGATTCAACCACCGCCGTCTGTTCCTCGGTCGCCGTGGCCACGGACTGGTTCATGCCGTCGATTTCGCCGATGCGCAACGTCACGCTGTTCAAGCGTTCGCCGGCCAGATTGGCGATTTCCACACTGTCCTGGCTGTGGCGCTGGCTGTCGCTCATGGTGCTAACCGATTCCCGGGCGCCCACTTGCAGCTCCTCGATCATGGTTTGCACCTGTTGCGCCGACTCTTGCGTGCGGTGCGCCAGGTTACGCACCTCGTCGGCCACCACGGCAAAACCACGCCCGGCTTCACCGGCCCGTGCCGCTTCAATGGCGGCGTTCAGCGCCAGCAGGTTGGTTTGCTGGGAGATGCTGGTGATGACTTCGAGAATCTGCCCGATGTTCACGGTTTTGCTGTTCAGCGATTCGATGTTGGTGCTCGAGGCGCTGAGCATGGTCGACAGCTGATTCATCGCGGCAATGCTGCGATCCACCACTTGCTGGCCATCTTCGGCCAAGCTGCGCGCGTCGCTGGCCTGACTTGACGCTTGCGCGGCGTTGCGGGCGATTTCCTGGGCAGCGGCGCCGAGCTGGTTGATTGCCGCAGCAACGCTGCTGGTACGCGAGGCTTGCTGGTCGGAATTGAACATCGACGAGTTCGAGGCGGCCACCACACGCAGGGCTACTTCGTTGACTTGGCCGGTGGCCGAGGACACTTCGCGGATCGAGGTATGAACCCGTTCCACGAAACGGTTGAACGCCGTGCCGAGGATGCCGAATTCGTCCTGATTTTGAATGGTCAGGCGCTTGGTCAGGTCGCCTTCACCGTCGGCGATGTCTTCCATGGCGCGGGTCATGACGTGCAGCGGCTGGATCAGCAGGCGGATCAGCATGCCGAGCAAGGCGATGATGATCGCCACGGCAATTATGGTCGCGATGACTGCCGAGGTACGGAATTCGCTGAGCATCGAGAAGGCTTTGTCTTTATCCACCGACAGGCCGATGTACCAATTGACCGAGGACAAGCCTTTGATTGGGGTGAACGTGACGATGCGGGTCTTGCCGTCGACGTCGATTTCACTGAGTTCGCTGCCGATGCGCGGGGTGTTTTTCGGATACGCCTCGCTCAGGGACTTCATCGCCAGGGATTTGTCCGGGTGAACCAGGATCTTGCCATCGGCGCTGATCAGAAAGGCGTAACCCATGCCGTCGAAGTCCAGCGCGTTGAGGCTGTCGGCGATCACCTGCAAGCTCAAGTCGCCACCGACCACGCCGATGCTTTGACCGTCCTTGAGCACACTGTTGACGATGGAAATGACCAGTTGGCCGGACGCGAGATCGATGTACGGTTCGGTCAGTGCCGAGCCGCCGGTGCTTTGGGCGCTCTTGTACCAAGGCCGGACGCGAGGGTCATAGCCATCAGGCATCTTGCTGTCAGGACGGATGATGAAGGTGCCATCCTTGTTGCCCAGATAGGCACCCATGAAAGTCGAGGTTACCGCCTTCTGTTCGAGTAGTTTGGAGACGTTGTCGGTGTCGGCGTTCAGTGCGACGTTTTGTGACAGGTTCTCAATCAGCAGGCTGCGTCCGGCCAGCCAGGTCTGGATATTGTTGGCCGTTACGCTGCCCATTTCTTGCAGGTAGTTGTCCAGGTCGTTGCGTATCGCATTACGCTGCAGATAGTCGTTGTACAGTGTGAACGAGGCGAAGGCAGCAATAACGATGAGGGCGGCGGCAAGCAGTATTTTATGGCTGAAGCGCAGATTTTTATTCATGGCTTGGGGGTCCGCTAAAGTCTTAATGTCCAGGGCGTGCTTTTATGAAGGCGCGCAAAATGGGCAGTGTTGAAAGTAAGCTGATATTTCCACCTCTCCTTAGGGAATTACCGACGCTATTTTCAGTCTGGTCTCTCGCTTGTTATCGGCCATGAAGGATCAAAGATTAACCATGGGTGACAAAATGCCTGATTCATCGCAACTCGTTATCGGCGCCGACCTCGCGGGCCAGTCCATCGCCCAGGCCATGCGCCTGGCCAACCGTCACGGGCTAATAGCGGGGGCTACCGGGACTGGTAAAACCGTCACTTTGCAGCGTCTGGCCGAAGCCTTCAGCGACGCCGGCGTGGCGGTGTTCGCGGCGGACATCAAAGGCGACCTGTGCGGCCTGGGCGCTGCCGGCAACCCTCAAGGCAAAGTCGCCGAGCGGATCGCCGGCATGCCTTGGCTGAACCATAAGCCTCAGGCGTATCCGGTGACCCTGTGGGACATTAACGGTCAGTCCGGCCATCCACTGCGCACAACCTTGAGCGAAATGGGCCCGTTGTTGCTCGGCAGCCTGCTGGAGCTGACCGACAGCCAGCAGTCGGCACTCTATGCAGCGTTCAAGGTGGCCGACCGCGAAGGGTTGTTGCTGCTGGATTTGAAGGACTTGAAGGCGCTGCTCAATCATCTGCGCGACAACCCCGAGTTGTTGGGGGATGACGCCGCGTTGATGACCACCGGTTCCAGCCAGGCGCTGTTGCGCCGTCTGGCGACGCTGGAACAGCAAGGCGCCGAAGCATTGTTCGGTGAACCGGCGCTGCAGCTGGAAGACATGTTGCAACCGGCCGTGGATGGTCGCGGGCGCATTCACTTGCTCGATGCCAGCCGTCTGGTGCATGAAGCACCGAAGGTCTATGCGACGTTCCTGCTGTGGCTGCTGGCCGAACTGTTCGAGCAACTGCCGGAGCGCGGCGATGCCGAGAAACCGCTGCTGGCGCTGTTTTTCGACGAAGCGCACTTGTTGTTCGCCGGTACGCCCAAGGCGTTGCAGGAGCGTCTGGAACAAGTGGTGCGACTGATTCGCTCGAAAGGCGTGGGGGTGTATTTCGTCACCCAATCGCCAGGTGATTTGCCGGATGATGTACTGGCTCAACTGGGCCTGCGCATTCAGCACGGTTTGCGCGCATTCACCGCCAAAGAGCAGAAATCCCTGCGCGCGGTGGCCGACGGTTTCCGGCCGAACCCGGCATTTGAAGCCTTGTCGGTGTTGACCGAGTTGGGGATCGGCGAGGCACTGGTCGGCACCTTACAGGACAAGGGCACACCCGGGATGGTCCAGCGTGTATTGGTTGCACCGCCACAATCGCGGATCGGGCCGCTGACCGAGACCGAGCGCACCGTGCTGATCGCCGGTTCGCCGTTCAAGGGGCGTTACGACAAACCGGTCGATCGCGAATCGGCTTATGAAGTGCTGATGGGGCGTAAAGGGCTGGCGCCGGATCCCGAAGCCGTGCCGGGCAAACCTGCACCTGAAGAGCCGAGTTTCACCGAACAGGCTGGGGAATTCCTCGGCACAGCGGCAGGCCAGGCATTGAAATCAGCGATGCGACAGGCGGCGAATCAATTGGGCCGACAATTGGTACGCGGGTTGATGGGCTCATTGCTCGGTGGCAGCAAACGCCGATAGCCAGTGGGCAATCAAAATGTGGGGGCTGGCTTGTGGCGAGGGAGCTTGCTCCCGTTGGACTGCGAAGCAGTCCCATTTTGGGGCCGCTTCGCAGCCCGGCGGGAGCAAGCTCCCTCGCCACAGGCCCGCTCCCACTTTGGTTTTATGTCAGGTTTTGGGTTTGGCGTGAGCCGCCAGGCGTTCGAGGGCCGCCCGCAGGTTCGGATCGCTGATGCCATCGGCCGTCGCCTGAATGGTCGCCGCCGCATCGGTCGACAAATTTATCGTATGCCCCGCAGCCCCTTGCTGAACGGTAGGCGGTTGAACCTTGAACAGAATTCGCGTCAGGCTGGCGAACTCGTCGAACAGCTGTAACTGCCGTTGCAGACGCTTTTGTTGATAACGCAGGCGGGTGGCCCAGTGGCCGTCGGTGACAATCAGCAGCAAACTGCCTTCGCGCCACGACGCTACATGGCAGTGCTCGCGGGCCGCCGGCTGCAACTGACTTTCCACCAGGCGTTGTAAATGACCCAGGCGTTGAGCGTGGCCAAAAATGGCTTTCAGCGGTTTGGCTTCGCGAAGCAGAACGGCGGGTGCTCTGGCCGTGAGAGGGCGAAATGCCATGATCAGACACCTGAAGTAACAGAGCGGCCATGGTAACAGAAAGCACCCGCTGCCCCCGACCCATTGCTTTGCGAGCGCTTTACCCATTAAATCAACAAGTAACTTGTGCCCTTGATGGGTTGAAGTTCAGCAAAATGCCCTTATTTTAAGTGAGCCCCGTCATAGCGCAGTGCATGCATCGTGGAATAACGCCACTTTCCTCACCATCGTTTCCGGGTAGAATACTCGTTCGCATGCGGCCATGAGGGCTGCACGGGCGACTCACGGGGCCGCCCTCCATCCCTTTAGTGTGGAAGATCCTGCCGATATGTTTGCGCCTTTGTTAAAGAAACTTTTTGGAAGCAAGAACGAGCGTGAAGTCAAGCGCATGCTCAAGACGGTGCAGCTCGTCAATGCCTTCGAAGAGCAAATGGTGGCCCTTTCGGACGATCAATTGCGTGCCAAGACAGACGAGTTCAAGGCCCGCCTCGCCAAAGGGGAAACCCTCGACAAACTGCTGCCAGAAGCCTTTGCGGTCGCCCGCGAAGCCGGTAAGCGTGTCATGGGTATGCGTCACTTCGATGTCCAGCTGATCGGCGGCATGACCTTGCACGAAGGCATGATCGCGGAAATGCGTACCGGTGAAGGCAAGACCCTGGTGGCGACACTGGGCGTTTACCTCAACGCGCTGTCCGGTAGGGGTGTGCACGTTGTGACGGTGAACGACTACCTGGCCCGCCGTGACGCCAACTGGATGCGTCCGCTCTACGAATTTCTCGGCATGACGGTCGGCGTGGTCACCCCATTCCAGCCGCCGGAAGAAAAGCGCGCTGCTTACGCCGCCGACATCACCTACGGCACCAACAACGAATTCGGTTTCGACTACCTGCGCGACAACATGGCGTTCAGCATGGAAGAAAAATTCCAGCGCGAACTCAATTTTGCCGTGATCGACGAAGTCGACTCCATCCTCATTGACGAAGCTCGTACCCCGCTGATCATTTCCGGTCAGGCCGAGGACAGCTCCAAGCTGTACATCGAGATCAACAAACTGATCCCGCAGCTGGAATTGCACGTCGAAGAAGTCGAAGGCGAAGTCACCAAGGCTGGCCACTACACCGTGGACGAGAAGACCCGTCAGGTCGAACTCAACGAAGCCGGTCACCAGTTCATCGAAGACATGCTCACCCGCGTCGGCCTGCTGGCTGAAGGCGAGAGCCTGTATTCGGCGCATAACCTCGGTCTGCTGACCCACGTTTATGCTGGTCTGCGCGCGCACAAACTGTTCAATCGCAACGTCGAATACATCGTGCAGGACGGCCAGGTCGTACTGGTCGACGAACACACCGGCCGTACCATGCCGGGTCGCCGTTTGTCCGAAGGCCTGCACCAGGCCATCGAAGCCAAGGAACACCTGAACATCCAGGCCGAGAGCCAGACCCTGGCGTCGACCACGTTCCAGAACTACTTCCGTCTGTACAACAAACTGTCCGGCATGACCGGTACCGCGGACACCGAAGCGTTCGAGTTTCATCAGATCTATGGCCTGCAGGTCATGGTCATCCCACCGAACAAACCTTTGGCGCGTAAGGACTACAACGACCTGGTGTTCCTGACCGCCGAAGAGAAATACGCGGCGATCATCGGCGACATCAAGGAGTGCATGGCTCAGGGCCGTCCGGTGCTGGTGGGTACCGCCACCATCGAAACGTCCGAGCACATGTCCAGCCTGCTCGTGAAGGAAGGCATCGAACACAAGGTTCTGAACGCCAAGTTCCACGAAAAGGAAGCCGAAATCATCGCTCAGGCCGGTCGTCCGGGCGCGCTGACCATCGCCACCAACATGGCCGGTCGTGGTACCGACATCCTGTTGGGCGGTAACTGGGAAGTGGAAGTCGCTTCGCTTGAAGACCCGACCCCTGAGCAGATTGCCCAGATCAAGGCCGACTGGCAGAAACGTCACCAGCAAGTGCTGGAGTCGGGCGGTTTGCAGGTGATCGCTTCCGAGCGTCACGAATCGCGCCGTATCGACAACCAGTTGCGCGGTCGTGCCGGTCGTCAGGGCGACGCCGGTTCCAGCCGTTTCTACCTGTCGCTGGAAGACAGCCTGATGCGCATCTTCGCCTCTGACCGGGTGAAGAACTTCATGAAGGCGCTGGGCATGCAGTCCGGTGAGGCGATCGAGCACCGCATGGTGACCAACGCCATCGAGAAGGCTCAGCGCAAGGTTGAAGGCCGCAACTTCGACATCCGTAAACAACTGCTCGAGTTCGACGACGTCAACAACGAACAACGTAAAGTGATCTATCACATGCGTAACAGTTTGTTGGCCGCCGACAACATCGGCGAAACCATCGCCGATTTCCGTCAGGACGTGCTCAACGCAACTGTCAGCGCGCACATTCCACCGCAATCGCTGCCTGAGCAGTGGGATGTGGCCGGTCTGGAAGCGGCGTTGCAGAGCGACTTCGGTGTGGCATTGCCAATCCAGCAGTGGCTCGACGAAGACGATCACCTCTACGAAGAGACCCTGCGCGAAAAGCTGATGAACGAGCTGATCGCCGCGTACAACGAGAAAGAAGACCAGGCCGGTGCCGAAGCACTGCGTACCTTCGAGAAGCAAATCGTTCTGCGCGTACTGGACGATCTGTGGAAGGACCACCTGTCGACCATGGACCACCTGCGTCACGGCATCCACTTGCGTGGTTATGCGCAGAAGAACCCGAAGCAGGAATACAAGCGCGAGTCCTTCACCTTGTTCTCCGAGCTGTTGGATTCGATCAAGCGCGACTCGATCCGTGTGCTGTCGCACGTTCAGGTCCGCCGCGAAGATCCGATCGAAGAAGAAGCTCGCCTGCGTCAGGAAGCCGAAGCACTGGCTGCGCGCATGCAGTTCCAGCACGACGAAGCACCTGGCCTGGAGCAACCGGAAGTGTTGGGTGAAGAGGTCGACGTAGCCCTCGCCACCGCACCGGTGCGCAACGAGCAGAAACTGGGCCGTAACGAGCTGTGCTACTGCGGTTCGGGCAAGAAGTTCAAGCATTGCCACGGGCAGATCCAGTAAACCCGTTTCATACGCTGAAATACCCGCGCCGCGACCGGCTTATGCCGTCGCGGCGTTTTGCCATTTAAACCACCGCGCCACGTTAAAAGAACGGGGATGACGGTGCAGACACTACTTTTTAAGGAGCGCATTCATGGCTGTTGGTCTTGGTCCTTTGCCAACGTTGCACCCGGTTGCCGGTTTTGAACTCGGTATCGCCTCGGCCGGTATCAAGCGCCCGGGGCGCAAGGATGTCGTGGTCATGCGCTGTGCCGAAGGTTCCACGGTCGCGGGCGTGTTCACCCTGAACGCTTTTTGCGCCGCTCCCGTTATCCTGGCCAAGCAACGCGTGCAAGGCCCGGTACGTTACCTGCTGACCAACACCGGCAATGCCAACGCTGGCACCGGCGAACCAGGCCTTGCTGCCGCCGAACGCACTTGCGCCAAGCTGGCTGAGCTGACTGGCGTCGATGCAAGCCTGGTGCTGCCGTACTCCACAGGTGTGATCGGCGAGCCGCTGCCGGTCGAAAAAATCGAAGGCGCGCTGCAAGCCGCCCTTGACGACCTGTCGGTCGATAACTGGGAAGCCGCCGCTACCGGCATCATGACCACCGACACCCTGCCCAAGGGTGCCAGCCGCCAGTTCCAGCATGACGGCGTGACTATCACCGTCACCGGTATCAGCAAAGGCGCGGGCATGATCCGCCCGAACATGGCGACCATGCTCGGTTACATCGCCACCGACGCTAAAGTTTCCCGCGAGGTGCTGCAAAACCTGCTGCTGGACGGCGCCAACAAGTCGTTCAACCGCATCACCATCGACGGCGACACCTCGACCAATGACTGCTGCATGCTGATCGCCACCGGTCAGGCAGCACTGCCGGAAATCACCGAAGCCAGCGGTCCGCTGTTCGCTTTGCTCAAACAAGCGGTGTTCGAAGTCTGCATGGACGTGGCCCAGGCCATCGTGCGCGACGGCGAAGGCGCGACCAAGTTCGTCACCGTGGAAGTCAACGGCGGCGGCAATCACCAGGAGTGCCTGGACGTCGGTTACACCGTGGCCCATTCGCCGCTGATCAAGACCGCGTTGTTCGCCTCCGACCCGAACTGGGGCCGCATTCTGGCTGCCGTGGGCCGTGCCGGCGTACCGAACCTGGACGTGAGCAAGATCGACGTATTCCTCGGTGACGTGTGCATCGCCAGCCGCGGCGCTCGCTCCGCTACCTACACCGAAGCCCAGGGCGCGGCAGTGATGCAACAGGAAGAAATCACCATCCGTATCGAGCTGGGTCGCGGTGAATGCAGCGAAACCATCTGGACCACTGACCTGTCCCACGAATACGTGAAGATCAACGCCGAGTACCGTACTTAAGACCAAGTCGACGCTATCGCGGGCAAGCCCGCTCCCACAGGGTTCAGTGTCAGCCGTCAATCGTGCGGCTGACTCGGTCAATGTGGGAGCAGGCTTGCCCGCGATGACGGACGGCCAGACACTAGAAATTCTGGCCTGTTCCACTTACCAAAAGGCGCCCGAACATGAGCCTCCACCTGATCATCGGTGACAAACTGCATTCCTCCTGGTCCCTGCGCGCCGCCCTGGCCCTTGACCTGACCGGCGCGTCCTACACCGAAGAACTGATCAAGCTGAACCAGCCGGACACTCGCGAGCGCGTGCTCAAGCATTCGCCGACCGGGAAAGTCCCGCTGCTGAAAACCGAACACGGCACCATCGCCGATTCCCTGGCGATTGCCGAATACCTGGCCGAACAATTCCCCGATGCCGGGCTCTGGCCCAAAGACACTGCTGCCCGTGCCCAGGCGCGTTCGGCGTGCGCGCAGATGCACAGCGGTTTCTTCGCCATGCGCAGCAATATGCCGTTCGACCTGAGCCACGATGCGCCACTGTCGCCGACCCCGCCTGAGGTTCAGGCTGAAATCGAGCGCATGCTGGCGTTATGGGCTGAATGTCGCGCCGCCGCGACTGAAACCGGCCCGTTCCTGTTTGGCGGTGCGACCCTGGCCGATGCGTTTTTTGCACCGATCGCCGTACGCCTGCGCACCTATCAGGTAAAACTGCCCGAAGCCGATGCGGCCTATGTCGAAACCATCTACCAATGGCCAGCCTTCAAGGCCTGGCGGAAGGCAGGTCTGGAGGAAATAGAGCGGTGAAACGAGTCCATGTAGCAGCCGCGGTTATCCGCGATAGCAGCGGCAAGATCCTCATTGCCCGCCGTGCCGACACCCAGCATCAGGGCGGTTTATGGGAGTTCCCCGGTGGCAAGGTCGAGGAAGACGAATCCGTCGAAACGGCCCTGGCTCGCGAGCTTCACGAAGAGCTGGGTATCGTGGTCAATACCGCGCGACCGATGATCAAAGTCCGCCACGACTACCCGGACAAGCAGGTGTTGCTGGATGTCTGGGAAGTCTCGGCGTTTACCGGCGAACCCCATGGCGCCGAAGGTCAGCCTTTGGCCTGGGTGACCGCGCGGGAACTGGTGGACTACGAGTTTCCGGCCGCCAACCAGCCGATCGTCGCCGCTGCACGCTTGCCCGGCGACTACCTGATTACCCCGGAGGGTCTGGAAACCCCGGCCTTGCTGCGCGGTATCCAGAAAGCCATCGCTGGCGGCATCAAGCTGATTCAGTTGCGCGCGCCCAACGGCTACGACCCGCAATACCGCGATCTGGCGGTGGATGCGGCGGGGCTGTGTGCCGGCAAGGCGCAGTTGATGATCAAGGGGCCGTTTGAATGGCTGGGGGACTTCCCGTCCGCCGGTTGGCACATCACGTCGGCGCAGTTGCGCAAGTATGCGGCGGCCGGGCGTCCGCTACCGGCGTCGCGCTGGTTGGCAGCGTCTTGCCACAATGCTGAGGAGCTGGCACTGGCCGAGCAGATGGGCGTGGACTTCGTGACCCTGTCGCCGGTGCAGCCGACGCAGACTCATCCGGATGCGCTGCCATTGGGTTGGGAGCAGGCGTCTACCTTGATCGAAGGCTTTAGCAAGCCGGTGTTTTTGCTCGGCGGGGTTGGTCCGGCGGAGCGGCAAAAGGCTTGGGAAGCAGGGGCGCAGGGTGTGGCGGGGATTCGGGCGTTTTGGCCTGAGGCTTGATTCTGCGGTGTTGCTGCTGGCGCCATCGCGGGCAAGCCCACTCCCACAGTGGTCCGTGGTGGACACAGGTTTGTGTACGACACTGATCCCTGTGGGAGCGGGCTTGCCCGCGATGGCGTCTTCGGACTCGCCGACTAACCCTCTGGCTTCGCAGCCGCTTGCCACAAAATCTCGGCAACCCCCTGACGCTTGGCAATCAACCTCGCCGCCACAAACAACAAATCCGACAACCGATTGATATACGCCAGGCCAACCCCGGCCAATGGCTCGATCGCATTCAACTGCTGACACCGTCGCTCGGCGCTGCGCGCCAGACAGCGGCATACGTGAGCCTGGGCGATCAGCGCCGAACCGCCGGGCAGAATGAAATTCTCCAGCGGCCCCAACTCTTCATTCCACACATCGATTGCCGCCTCCAGGCGCTCGACTTCTGCCGTGTTCAGTGCCTGATACACCGGCATCGCCAGTTCGCCACCCAAGTCGAACAACCGATGCTGGCAGGGCGCCAACACCTCGATCACTTCGTTCAACCCCGGATACGTATCACTTTGCGCCGCCAACCCGGCCAACAGCACACCCACCTGGCTGTTCAGCGTATCGACTTCGCCAATGGCCTCGATGCGCGGATGGTCCTTGGGCACCCGGCGGCCATCGCCGAGCCCGGTTTCGCCTTTGTCGCCAGTGCGGGTGTAAATCTTCGACAAGCGAAAGCCCATGGTTACCTCGACAGCTGATTGAGTTCTTGAGAGACCACCGGAGTGCCTGACAACGGCAGGCGCAAGGTGAAACAGGTGCCTTGGCCCGGCGTCGATTGCACTTCCATCTGGCCCTTGTGGTTGTTGGTGATGATGAAGTACGAGACCGAGAGCCCAAGGCCGGTGCCCTGACCGATTTCCTTGGTGGTGAAGAACGGCTCGAACGTACGTTTGCGCACGTTCTCGCTCATGCCGATGCCGTTGTCCTCGACCTGAATTTCCGCCCATGGCGGATTCAGTTTTGTACGCAGAATGATCCGCCCCGGTTCGCGGTCGTCGGTACGTTGGTGAATGGCTTGTGCGGCGTTTTTCAGCAAGTTGAGCAGCACCTGCTCCAGTTCGTTGGCAGTGCCGGGCACCGGGCCCAGTGCCGGATCGAACTGCCGAATGATCGCCTGCCCCTTGAAGTCGAAGCCGATGGCCAGGTCGAAGTCGTTGCCGGCGATCTCCACCGCTTGATCGATCAACGCCGGCAAATCGCAGGGCGCCATCTGCCGGGTGCTGCGGCGGCTGAAGCTGAGCATGTGCGTCACGATTTTCGCCGCCCGGGCGCCGGCCTGTTGAATGCCATCGAGTAACTGCGGCACTTCGCGAGCTTTCAAATACTGGTTGACCGTTTCCAGCTCAATGCCGAGTTGCTCGGCCTGTTCGAGGTTTTTCGGCAGATCGGGTGACAGACGCCGACGAATGTTCTGTACGTTGTGCAGGATCGCGCCCAACGGATTATTAATCTCGTGAGCCATGCCGGCGGCGAGGCCGCCGACCGAGAGCATTTTTTCCGACTGCACCATCATTTCTTCCAGGGACAGACGCTGGGTGATGTCGTCGATCCGGATCACCACGCCGCGCCCGGCACCGCCCATCAAAGGGTAGAACGTCAGGGCGTAGTGCCGGGGCTCTTCGTCCTTGAGCCAGGTCACGCGTTCGATTTTCGCCACGGTGTGCTGCTCGACGGTTTGCCTGAGTTGCGGCAGGAATGGCTTGAGCGGTTCGAAGGCGAGGAAGATCGGCTGGTTCAAGGCTTCGTCCAGGCGTGTGCCGGACAGGGCGCTGGCTTCCTGATTCCACTGGGTTACGTAGAGCTGCTCGTCGAGGGCGATCAGTGCCGACGGCATGGAGTCGATGATGCTGTTGAGGTAGTTCTGGAAACCGGTGAGTTTCTTTTCGATCTTGCTGCGCACCTGAACTTCCAGTTCCAGCTTGCGGTTGGTGTGACGGGTTTCTTCGGCCAGCCCCTGAGCCTGGTCGTAAGCGGCCTGGGAATCGTCGCGGGCGCGCTTGAGTTGCTGCTCCCGGGCCTCGATGCGCGAGAGCATGGTGTTGAACGCTTCGGCGAGGCTGCCGATTTCGTCGTGGTTGCCGCGAGAGGCGCGCAGGGCGTAGTTCTCTTCCCGGGTCACTTGCCGGGACAACTCTTCGAGCTGATGGATCGGCCGGGTAATCAGGCGTTTGATCTGCCGGGCAATCACCAGCCATAACAGCACACTGAAGATCAGAATCCCCAAACTGGCGGTCAGGGTCCCGGTATAGAACGCCATCGGCAATTCGCTGCTGGCTACCAGCAGCAAGTGCCCCGGCGCGGTACCGGGGCGGGGCAGGGTGATCACTTGGTTGCTGCGAAACTCCATGGCTTGCCAGGCTTCCAGATGCCGGAAATGCTCCGGTAGATGGAGCTCGTCTCCCTGCTGCAGCTGCGCCAGAAGCACACCTTTACCGTCATAGAGCGCGGCCGCACGCAACGGTGTATAGCTGTTGAGTTCGTTGAGCAGGCGCTCGGCGGTTTGTGGCGACTTCAAGGCGTCGGAGATCAGGCTTGGGTTGGACACCAGTCGGCCGATGGTCTGCAAGGCCTGAGGAGCCATGCTTTCCTGGGAAATGTAATAGGCGGCGCTGATAAAGGTCAGGTTGGCGACCAGCAAAACGGTGGTCAACAGCACCAGCAGGGCGGCCAGCAATTTCTGGCCGACTGGAAGGTTTTCAAGGCGCTGGCGCAATGGCATCAGGTTCATCGCTAAAAAGGAACAAGTGGCCAGCGTAGCCGCTGCTCAGTCGCTGGGCAATCCAAGGCTGCGCAGATGAGCAATCAGGCGCTCCTGCAATTGACTGAGGTGGGGCAGGTTCAACTGATGCCGCGACGCGACCTTGCAGGCATAGCCCAACAGGTAGCTGATTTCTGTGCGGCGCTGACTCGCGACGTCCTGGTACATCGATGAGAAATTGGCCGCGGTGGCCTGGATCACTCGTTCGACTTCCTCCCGGAGGTTTTGCGCCGCTGCCGGTTGGCCGCAGCGCTCAAGCAGCTCGGTGAGCTCGGCGCACAGGGTGGCGACTTCGCAATGATGTTGCTGCAAACCGCCGTTGCGGCATTCGTGCAGCACGGTCAGCGGGTTGATCGCACAATTGAGCGCCAGTTTTCGCCACAGCCTTGTGAGGATATCGGTGCTCCACTCATGGGGAATACCGGCGGCGCTCAAGTCCTCCAGCCAGATCGGCGCTACCGGATGGCCCGCATCCCCCAGCCAGGTGTAGCCATGACCGGCGAACACCACGCGCCAGTCGCCATCGCGAAACGCGCCTTCGGTGCTGGAGGCGAAGATGCAGCGCGCCTGAGGCACCTGCGCGGCAACCGCGTCCTGACTGCCGAGGCCGTTCTGCAGCAGGATCAGTTCGGCGTCGGGTGTCAACCGGTGGGCGAGGCGGGCCACGGCTGTTACGGCGTCGTAGGCTTTGCAGGCCACTAGCAGACGGCTGATGGGCCCGTCGCTGTCGGCTGTTTCGCCCGGCACCGGATACAACTGCGCTTTGCCATGTTCGACCAGCGTCAAACCGCCAGCCGTCCGATAGGCCTGTAAACGTGTCGCGTCCCGCACGATCAGCCTGACCGGCACGTCAGCCCGCGCCAGACGTGTGGCCCAAAGGGTGCCCAGGCTGCCGGCGCCCAGAATATGCCAAGGCGTGGACATCAGCTTTTTGCTCGGTTTGACGCTGGCATGTGAGGCTCGCAGTATCGGTTGGAAAAGACCCGTTATAATGAGCCCGATTTTAACCGCAAGCCAAGCGCGCTCCATCGTTATCGAGCGCGCCTTTTATTGGAGAGATTACATGCCGTCGTTCGACGTGGTATCCGAACTGGACAAACACGAAGTCACCAACGCGGTCGAGAACGCCGTCAAGGAACTCGATCGTCGCTATGACCTGAAAGGCAAAGGCACCTTCGAGTTCAAGGAAAAGGACCTGACCGTCAACCTGACCGCGGAAGCCGATTTCCAGCTCGAAGCGATGATCGAGATCCTCAAGCTGGCCCTGGTCAAGCGCAAGATCGATGTGCAGTGCCTTGAAGTCAAGGATGCCTACGCGTCGGGCAAGTTGATGAAGCAGGAAGCGGTCCTCAAGGAAGGCATCGACAAAGAGCTGGCGAAGAAAATCGTCGCTCACGTCAAAGACGCCAAGCTCAAGGTCCAGGCCGCCATTCAGGGCGAGCAAGTGCGCATCACCGGCAAGAAGCGTGACGATTTGCAGGAAGCTATTGCAGCCCTGCGCGCCAAGACGTTCGACATGCCGCTGCAGTTCAATAACTTCCGCGACTGACTTTTCAAGCGGGAACCTGTGGGAGCGGGCTTGCTCGCGAAGAGGGCGTATCAGTCAACATCACTGTTGAATGACACACCGCTTTCGCGAGCAAGTCGAATCGTCGCACCGCCGCTCCCGCATCGATTGTGCTTAACCCGGCGGGTCTTTCTGCCGCTCATTTTTTGCGTGCCGGGTAGCCGGAAATCAGGAGAAAAAAGATGGATTTGAATGCTGAAGTGGACAACCTGGTCAAGGCATCCCAAGCCTGGATTCCGATGATCATGGAGTACGGCAGTCGCGTACTGCTGGCGGTGATTACCCTGGCCGTCGGCTGGTGGCTGATCAACAAAGTCACGCAAAAGCTTGGCGGCCTGCTGGCGTTGCGTAACGCCGACCTGGCGCTGCAAGGTTTCATCAGCAGCCTGGCGAACATCATTCTCAAGGTTCTGCTGATCGTCAGCGTAGCGTCGATGATCGGCGTGGAAACCACCTCGTTCGTCGCAGCGATCGGTGCTGCTGGCCTGGCGATCGGTCTGGCGTTGCAGGGCAGCCTGGCGAACTTCGCCGGCGGCGTGCTGATTCTGTTGTTCCGTCCGTTCCGCATCGGTGACTGGATCGAAGCTCAAGGTGTTGCGGGTACTGTTGATAGCATCCAGATCTTCCACACTGTGCTGCGTACCGGTGATAACAAAACCATCATCGTGCCTAACGGCAATCTGTCGAACGGCATTATCACCAACACCAACCGTCAGCCGACGCGCAAGGTCGTGTTTGACGTCGGCGTGGCTTACGAGGCGGACTTGCAGAAGGCCCGTGAAGTGTTACTGGAACTGGCCAAGGACCCGCGAGTATTGGCTGATCCGGCACCCGAAGCGGTAATTTCCATGCTGGGTGACAGTTCGATCACTGTTTCCCTGCGGGTGTGGGTGAAGACCGCTGACTACTGGAATGTGATGTTCATGTTTAACGAGCAATCGCGCGATCGGTTGAAGACTGCCGGTATTGATATTCCATTTCCGCAGCGGGTTATTCGAGTGATGCAGGAATCGGCAACGGTGTAATGATTGGTCTTCGATACATGTTTGACCTTTCGGTCAGACTTGTTCTGCAAGAGCCCGATCCATTAAACACAATGCTGTAACCAATAAAAAAGGCCCATCCGAAGATGGGCCTTTTTTTGATTACCGCGAACTGACTTTCGGCAATTACAGAACCGAAATCGGGTAGTCGACGATCAGGCGGAACTCTTTGATATCGCCTTCACCTTCGTCAGCGTTAGCGAAGTGCCATGCTTGACGAATGCGGAAGGAAAGATCTTTTGCCGGGCCAGACTGAACAACGTACTTGGCTTCGAAGTTGGTTTCGTTGTGCTTGCCGTCTTCGCCGTACAGGCCAGCGTAAGGGCTGCCTGCAGGAGTGTTGGTGCCGTCGATGTCCCAGCCTTTTACGTAACGGGTCATGAAGCTCAGACCTGGAACGCCGTACTCAGCCATTTTCAGGTCGTAACGGACCTGAGCAGACTTCTCGCCAGGGGCGTTGAAGTCAGAGTACTGGATGGAGTTGGCGAGGAAGATCGAGTCGCCGCCGCGGTTGTTCTTGCCCACACCGATGTAGTCGAATGGAGTGTCACCGTTAACCTTCTGGAAGGCGACAGTGATGGTGTGCGCTTTCAGGAACGAGAAAGCGGCTGCCAGGGAGAACGCGGTGTTGCTGATTTCGCCCGCTTTGGCATCACCGGTATCTTTGGTGTTGTAGATGTTACCGTCCAGGTTGAGCGACTCGCTGCCACCCATTGGGATGGTGTAGTTCAGGTTGGCGTAGTACTGGTTCCAAATGTCTTCCAGCTTGGCGCCGTACAACGATGCGCTGAAGTTTTCGGTGATGCCGTACTTGCCACCGAAGTAGTCGATGGAGTCAGCTTCTACACCAGCGTAGGTTGCCCACAGACCGCCGTCACGAGCGTTTCTGTCCTGGCTGGTCGCCGAATAGAAGTGACCGGCTTCGAGGTCAAGGTCTTTGACTTCGCTGCTCTGCAGTTGGAAACCGCTGGCAGTTTGAGGAAGAACACGGGAACCGCCAATAGCGAACACTGGAGCAGTGCTTGGCTGCATGTCGCCGACTTTCAGCTCGGTTTTGGAGATGCGGAATTTAGCGGCCGCACCGGCTTTGCCTTGGCTGTCGTTAACGTCGCCATCGGCATCGCGGCTCATGTTGCCGGTGCCGCCGGTGCCGTCGCCACCGTCCAGTTTGATAGCCAGGTAACCGAACGCATCAACGCCGACGCCTACGGTACCTTGGGTGTAACCGGAGCTGAAGTTGCCCCAGATGCCCTGTGTCCAGTCTTTCTGATCGGTTGCGCCGTCTTTCCTGTCACGGTTGAAGTAATAGTTGCGAAGCAGCAAGTCGAACTTGGCGTCTTCAACAAAACCTTTGGCTTCAGCCTGGTCACTTACAAACGGTGCGGCCGTAGCCATTTGAGTACTGGCTGCTGCTGCAACTGCCAGTGCGATCATGCTCCACTTCATCACGCGCATCGTGATTTGCTCCTTTGGTTTTTAGAAGAGTACTGCCGTCCCGCCTGTTTTATTATCCGGGCGGCTCTTTCTTTTTGTGTCGGCGCAAACTTATATCACGCCGACCATGTTGGCGATACTTGCGCATCTAACCTTTCAGCTTCTTTACGACCCTGTCGCAAATGGCTCGGTAGATGTCGCAAATTCACAATCCCGACGCAATCGGACTGACAACTTCAACGTTGTTTTCCATGGCTTGAGCGTCGGTAAAAAAGAGTCCCTTGTCCTGCACTTGAATCTCCATCGGGCAACCCTGCCGCTGTTTTTATTGGCCTTAAGGCTTCCACTTCCAGCGGAGCGCTTATAGACGATACGGGTGTGAATGCAACAAGCGTGCACAAATCGGAATTCTGTTGCTGTTTTTTTCCAAAGGCCTGCCTGTTGCTGTAAAAACCTCATAAAACCGGGGGGTTCAAGCTCGTTGTACCTGAGCTTGACGCCATGCTTCGCATCGTGTTTACCACATCGATCCAGTGGGGGCGACAACCAAAAATGTTACCGGTTCACCCCGCCAGTGAGTAGTTAGCGGATGCTGACGCACTGAGCGTAGACGCGTTGTGCGGTTTTGGTGCAAAAAATTTCAATTGCTGTACCGAATTCACACAGTGTCGCTTTGTCGTGGATTCGAACGGCCCGTCGTTTATCGGTCATTTCGGCATTTTTTGTGCGGCGGCTGGTTCTGTCATGGTGCATACCGGATCAAAATGGCTCATGTCGGGGCGCCCGTAGGGCGCAGCAGGTGGCAGTTCGTCGTGAAGCGTGTGGCGTTCGCAGGTATGCTGCCGTCCTGTCGCTTGGTGCGCCGTCTTTCGCAATGGGGCGCTAAGCTGAAAAAAGATCACCAGAGGGGAGTGTGCGCTGTGTTCGCTTTAGATCCACGACTTCAACAAGACACGTTGCCTATCGGCGATTTCCCGCTCTGTCGGTTGCTGTTGTCCAATGATTCGAACTACCCGTGGTTCATCCTCGTGCCCCGCCGCGAGGATATCAGTGAGATATTTCAATTAGATGTCGTAGATCAACAGCAGCTGTGGCAGGAAACCACCGCACTGGCAGAAATGCTCAAGGACTCGTTCGATGCGGACAAGTTGAACGTCGCGGCCCTGGGTAATGTCGTCAGCCAGTTGCACATGCATGTGATTGTGCGCAAGCGTGAGGACGCCGCCTGGCCAGCTCCGGTCTGGGGCAAGCAGCCGGCCAAACCCTACAGTCCAGAGCAGATCGCGACAATTCGCGAACGGCTGCGTCTGGTGTTGACCGATGACTTCACGTTTCTGGAGGGTTGAGTCATGAGCCTGGAAGAACGCGTTACCGATCTGGAAAGCCAGTTGGCGTTTCAGGATGACACCATCCAGGCATTGAGTGATGTGCTGGCGACGCAGCAACGCGCAGTGGAGCGCCTGCAACTGCAAATGGCTGCGTTGCTCAAGCGGCAGGAGGAAATGGTTGGTCAGTTCGAATCCTTCGAAGAAGAGGCGCCGCCGCCACATTACTGAGCCTCATTAGTGAAGAGCAGGCCATAAAAAAACCGCGAACAGCCTGGGCCGTTCGCGGTTTTTTTTAGCCTTGGAATCAGCGACGCGGCAGGGCGGCGATCACATCTTCGGCTTGCAGGCCTTTGTCACGGTTCATCACAGAGAACTCCACGCGCTGGCCTTCGACCAGAACACGGTGGCCTTCACCGCGAATTGCCCGGAAGTGCACGAAAATATCATCGCCGGAATCACGGGAAATAAAGCCGAAGCCTTTGGAGGTGTTGAACCATTTAACGGTGCCAGTATCGCGGTTGCTCATGTCATAGCTTGGCGAGGCGGCGGCCGGTGAAGATTTGTAGAAGCTGACGGCCAGGTGCAAAAGAATGGCGATCAGGGCAACGACCAGACTGAACAGAACGGCAGGTTGACCGGCGATGACAGGCATCGGGGCGAACAATGTCAGTGTTTGCAATACGACAGCCAGAACCAGCAAGGCGCTGACCAGGTTTTGCAGTTGATGACGTGGGCCTTTGTTCCAGTAAGGGATAACAGGTGCAAGGGTGAGGTTGAGCAGGCCGAAAAAGGCCAGGTACAGCGCATCGGGTTGTTGCAGGTAAGGTAGCGCTTCGGATCGCAGGCTAGGGATGAAGGACAGCAGCAAGGCTGCTGCGCCCATTAGCAGGTGGACGATTTTCAACATTTTGATTAACTCACGTTAAGACGGATCACAAGGAAGAGCTGATGGAGCACGGTTCGCTTCGGAACAATAAGAGGCGTTGGACACGTTCCCGCTATCAGCCTATGCGCAGCCCCCGGAAAATAGGCGGTAGCGACACACTGCCTATTTAACAGCAAAGCCCGCAGCTACTCAAATCAGGCGGTCCAGCGGTGCTTTCCACTGGCCGGTGTGCGAGTGACGCTTGCTGATCGTTGTTCGCGCGCAGTGTTCCTCGGATCTTTTGCCTCTTCATTGAGTGATGTTGCGTCAGTACTTGTGGGAAAACGTCCGGCCTAGGACGTGCTCCATGATCTCCCCTCCGTTGTTGGCTTATCCTACGTTGATGGTCATAAAGTCATCTGGATATGCCTGTGCGCCTGCGCTTTTATAAGGAAACGGAATATGACTCTTATAAGCAGCAAGGATGGCAAAGGAGTGTCAACGCTATGGTTTATCAAGACAGGCGAAGCGAGGGGAGGGTCGGTCCACTCAAGGATGTAAGGATTGATTCATTTGTCAGCGAATTCGATATGGGCCTGGCCCAGCCATCATCCCGGTCAGTGCGCTTGAATGGCTTTGCGACCTGTTTGCGGCTGGAGCAGGTTTATTGGGATATTTTGGGTGATATGGCCAAGGTCAATTGCTGCTCGGTCAGTGCGCTGTTGTCCCACGTGGATCGCGAAGTGCATCTGCGTCACGGCGGGGTAAAGAACTTCACCGGGCTGGTGCGGGTTGTCTGCGTCGTGCACAGCCTGAAGGAAGGAGGTTGCCCGGTCATGGCCTGACGATGGCGGTTGATCGGGTCGAGTGTCGGTCTGTGTAGTCTTACGGCTGCACAGGCTGCATTTAATGGATATAATCCCGCCCTTTGCCGCAAAGCCCAGCATGCGCGGTAGCAATCTGATCGCCGAGACAACCCCCATGCCGATGTACGACTATCAATGTGCTTCCTGTGGTCATCAGTTGGAAGCCATTCAAAAGATCAGCGCAGCACCGCTGGTCGACTGCCCTGCCTGCCAGGCGCCAGAGCTTAAAAAGATGCTGTCCATGCCGGGCTTCCGCCTCAGCGGCACCGGCTGGTACGAAACCGACTTCAAGACCGGTTCCAAGAAAAATCTGGCCGGTGGCGACAAAGCTGACTAGGGTCTAGCGCCCGGGCTGAATGACACGCGCGAGCTCTTGCATCATCTGGCACCTTATTCAAGTGTGGGGGTGCGGCAAGACCTCCAACCGAATTTCGAATTACGAGAAGCGAAACCACTACCATGATGCGCAGCCATTATTGCGGCCAACTGAACGAAAGCCTGGAAGGCCAGGAAATTACCCTTTGCGGATGGGTCCACCGTCGTCGTGACCACGGTGGGGTGATTTTCCTCGATATCCGTGATCGTGACGGTCTGGCCCAGGTGGTGTTCGACCCGGACCGCGCTGAATCCTTCGCCGCCGCCGATCGCGTGCGCAGCGAATACGTGGTCAAGATCACCGGCAAGGTGCGCCTGCGTCCGGCCGGTGCCACCAACGCCAACATGGCGTCGGGCATGATCGAAGTGCTGGGCTACGAGCTGGAAGTATTGAACGAAGCGGAAACCCCGCCGTTCCCGCTGAACGAGTTCTCCGACGTCGGTGAAGAAACCCGCCTGCGTTATCGCTTCCTCGACCTGCGTCGCCCGGAAATGCTCGAGAAGCTGCGTCTGCGTTCGCGTATGACCACCAGCATCCGTCGCTTCCTGGACGAGAACGGCTTCCTCGATGTCGAGACGCCGATTCTGACCCGCGCCACGCCAGAAGGCGCTCGCGACTACCTGGTGCCGAGCCGTACTCACGCCGGTAGCTTCTTCGCCTTGCCGCAATCGCCACAGCTGTTCAAGCAGCTGCTGATGGTCGCCGGCTTCGACCGTTACTACCAGATCGCCAAGTGCTTCCGCGACGAAGATCTGCGCGCCGACCGTCAGCCTGAATTCACCCAGATCGACATCGAGACCAGCTTCCTCGATGAAAAAGAGATCATGGGCATCACCGAACAAATGATCCGCAACCTGTTCAAGGAAGTGCTGGACCTGGAGTTCGGCGACTTCCCGCACATGACCTTCGAAGAGGCCATGCGTCGTTACGGTTCCGACAAGCCGGACCTGCGTAACCCGCTGGAACTGGTTGACGTTGCCGATCAACTGAAAGAAGTCGACTTCAAGGTGTTCAGCGGCCCTGCCAACGACCCGAAATGCCGCGTTGCCGCTCTGCGCGTTCCAGGCGCGGCAAGCATGCCGCGCAGCAAGATCGACGACTACACCAAGTTCGTCGGCATCTACGGTGCCAAGGGCCTGGCGTACATCAAGGTCAACGAGCGCGCCAAAGGCGTTGAAGGTCTGCAATCGCCAATCGTCAAGAACATCCCTGAGGCTAACCTGAACGTGATCCTCGATCGCGTCGGTGCAGTTGATGGCGATATCGTGTTCTTCGGCGCTGATAAATCGAAGATCGTCAGCGAAGCCTTGGGCGCGCTGCGGATCAAGGTTGGTCACGATCTGAACCTGCTGACCTGCGAGTGGGCACCGATGTGGGTTGTCGACTTCCCGATGTTCGAAGAGAACGACGACGGCAGCTTCACCGCGTTGCACCACCCGTTCACCGCGCCGAAGTGCACGCCGCAAGAACTGGAAGCCAACCCGGCAACCGCGCTGTCCCGTGCCTACGACATGGTCCTGAACGGCACCGAACTGGGTGGCGGTTCGATCCGTATCCACCGCAAGGAAATGCAACAGTCGGTGTTCCGTCTGCTGGGTATCAGCGAAGCGGAACAGGAAGAGAAGTTCGGCTTCCTGCTCGACGCCCTGAAATACGGCGCGCCGCCGCACGGTGGTCTGGCCTTCGGTCTGGACCGTCTGGTGATGCTGATGACCGGCGCCCAGTCGATCCGTGAAGTAATCGCCTTCCCGAAAACCCAGAGTGCTGCCTGCGTTATGACTCAGGCACCGGGGCTGGTGGATGCCAAGGCATTGCGCGAACTGCACATTCGTCTGCGCGAAACGCCGAAAGCTGAGTAAGGCTGACCAGAAGGGCGCATCTTCGGATGCGCCCTTTCTTTATAGAACGGTCGAGATTTTTATTTGCTGGCTGGCGCATCATGGCGTGGCGGGCAATGTTTCAAAGATAATTCGGAGCGAGTTATGGCGGGTCATTCCAAGTGGGCGAACATCAAGCACCGCAAAGAACGTCAGGATGCCAAGAAGGGCAAGATTTTCACCAAGTGGATTCGTGAACTGACGGTTGCTGCTCGTCAGGGCGGCGGTGATCCAGGCTCCAACCCGCGCTTGCGTCTGGCGCTGGATAAAGCGCTGGGTGCGAACATGAGCCGCGACATCATCGATCGCGCAGTGGCCCGCGGCGCTGGCGCCGCCGATACCGACGACATGGTCGAGCTGACCTACGAAGGTTACGGTCCGGGCGGTGTAGCGGTGATGGTCGAATGCATGACCGACAACCGCAACCGTACTGCAGCGGCTGTTCGCCATGCGTTCAGCAAGTGCGGCGGCAACCTCGGCACCGACGGTTCGGTGGCCTACCTGTTCGAGCGCAAGGGGCAGATTTCCTTCGCGCCAGGCGTGGATGAGGATGCGCTGATGGAAGCGGCCATGGAGGCTGACGCCGATGATGTGGTGACCCACGAAGACGGTTCAATCGACGTGTTCACCTCGTTCGCCGGCTTCTATTCCGTTCGCAACGCTTTGGAGGCTGCAGGCTTCAAGGGCGATGACGCGGAAATCGTCATGCTGCCGACCACCAGTGCCGAACTGGACCTGGAAGGCGCCGAGAAGGTTCTGAAGCTGATCGATATGCTCGAAGACCTGGATGACGTGCAAAACGTGTACTCCAACGCGGATATCCCAGAGTCGGTCGCCGCACAGCTCGGATAAGGGCGACTAAGATTCAGTGTGGGAGCTGGCTTGCCTGCGATGGCGGCGTGTCAGGCTACATCATTGTTTGATGTGCCTACGCCATCGCAGGCAAGCCAGCTCCCACATTTGTTATTCGCTGTATTGAATATCGTGCTCTTACCTAACCCGCAGGCGTTATGACTTTAATTCTTGGTATCGACCCCGGTTCGCGTATCACCGGTTATGGCGTGGTACGTGATACCGGGCGTGGCTGCGTGTACGTGGCATCGGGGTGCATTCGCACGGGCTCCGGCGAGTTGCACGAGCGCCTGCAAATCGTCTATCGGGGCGTACGTGAAGTGATCCAGACCTACGGTCCGGTGACCATGGGCATCGAAAAGGTCTTCATGGCGCGCAATGCCGACTCCGCCCTCAAGCTCGGTCAGGCCCGCGGCGCTGCCATCGTGGCCGGTGCCGAGGAAAGCCTGGAAATCGCCGAATACACCGCGACCCAGGTCAAACAAGCGGTGACCGGCACCGGCGGGGCGAACAAGGAACAAGTGCAAATGATGGTCATGCACATGCTGAAATTGACCAGCAAGCCGCAAATCGATGCTTCGGATGCCCTGGCCATCGCGATTTGCCACGCTCACACCCGTTCCAGCCTGTTGCCCCATGGTCTGGGCACAGCACGCAGTCGTGGCGGGCGCCTGCGTCTCTGATAGCATCAGCAATCATTTTTTATGGAATGAGGGTTTTGCGCCTGTGTTGTCGGCGCAAAACCTTTGTTCTTTCAGTCGCCAGCACTGATCTGGCCAAGGCTCAAGGATCTGAAACGTGATTGGACGCTTGCGCGGCACTTTGGCTGAGAAACAGCCGCCGCACCTGATTCTGGATGTAAACGGTCTGGGGTATGAGCTGGAAGTCCCCATGACCACGCTTTATCGCTTGCCGTCGGTCGGTGAACCGCTGACCTTGCATACCCATTTGGTCGTACGCGAAGACGCGCAGTTACTCTATGGCTTCTTTGGCAAGCGCGAGCGAGACTTTTTTCGCGAGCTGATCCGTCTCAATGGTGTGGGGCCGAAACTGGCGCTGGCCTTGATGTCGAGCCTGGAGGTCGACGAGCTGGTTCGTTGCGTGCAGTCCCAGGACACTTCGGCCCTGACCAAGGTGCCGGGCGTGGGCAAGAAAACGGCCGAGCGTTTGCTGGTGGAACTCAAGGATCGCTTCAAGGCGTGGGAAACCGTGCCAGCGATGTTCGCGTTGGTGCCAAACCAGCCGGGTGGGCCAGATGCGCCAGCTCCGGTCGCCACCGCCGAAAATGACGCGGTCAGCGCGCTGATTTCCCTGGGCTACAAGCCGCAGGAGGCCAGCAAGGCGATTTCCGCGATCAAGGAGAAAGGCTTGAGCAGTGAAGACATGATTCGTCGTGCCCTGAAGGGAATGATCTAAGTGATTGAAGCTGATCGTCTGATCGCCGCCACGGGTGGTCCCCGTGACCGCGAGGAAGTCCAGGACCGGGCGATTCGTCCCGTCAGCCTGGCCGAATACATTGGCCAGCCGACTGTTCGCGAGCAAATGGAGTTGTTCATCCAGGCCGCGCGTGGGCGCAATGAATCCCTGGATCACACCCTGATTTTCGGCCCTCCGGGTCTGGGTAAAACCACCCTGGCCAACATCATTGCCCAGGAAATGGGTGTGTCGATCAAAAGCACCTCGGGGCCGGTCCTCGAGCGTCCGGGTGATCTGGCGGCGTTGCTGACCAACCTTGAGCCTCATGACGTGCTGTTCATCGACGAGATCCATCGGTTGTCGCCGATCGTCGAAGAAGTCCTGTACCCGGCCATGGAAGATTTCCAGCTCGACATCATGATCGGCGAAGGGCCGGCCGCGCGCTCGATCAAACTCGATCTGCCGCCGTTCACCCTGGTCGGCGCAACCACCCGGGCCGGCATGCTGACCAACCCGTTGCGCGACCGTTTCGGGATCGTTCAGCGTCTGGAGTTCTACAACACCGCCGACCTGGCAACGATTGTCAGCCGTTCGGCGAACATTCTCGGTTTGCCGCTGGACCCGGAAGGCGCCTTCGAAATCGCCCGCCGTGCCCGTGGCACGCCGCGGATCGCCAACCGCTTGCTGCGCCGAGTGAGGGATTTCGCCGAGGTTCGCGCCAAAGGCCACATCACCAAGCCGATCGCCGACCTGGCGCTGAACCTGCTGGATGTCGACGAGCGTGGCTTCGATCACCAGGATCGACGCCTGCTGTTGACCATGATCGAGAAGTTCGACGGTGGGCCGGTGGGGGTGGACAGTCTGGCGGCGGCGATCAGCGAAGAGCGTCACACCATTGAAGACGTGCTGGAGCCGTATTTGATCCAGCAGGGCTATATCATGCGCACTCCGCGGGGGCGGGTGGTCACTCGACATGCGTACCTGCACTTCGGTTTAAACATCCCGTCACGATTAGGCGAGATGCCCGTGGTAGACGAGTTCCTCGATGCCGTGGACGATTAGTAACCTTTGCGCGCTGATTTATTCGGGGTTTGTGCGGTCCCAGGACCGTACTTTCACCAGAAAGCCGCGAATCAATGAAAAACAGTTGCCTGGCCGGATTGGCAACCTGAGGAGTAAGCACTAGAGTATGCGCGCGCAAAACGGGCTTGAGCCGTTCGCACATCGTTGTCGCGTTTATTACGAGGACACCGATGCGGGCGGCATCGTGTATTACGTCAATTACCTCAAGTTTATGGAACGGGCTCGAACCGAGCGGCTCCGGGAGCTGGGCTTTGCCCAGTCGGCGCTGGCAGGGGAGGACCTGTTGTTTGTCGTGCATTCCAGCGAAGCGCGTTACCACGCGCCGGCGCGACTGGACGACGAACTGCTGGTAAGCGCTGAAGTAATTGAATTGAACCGGGTCAGCCTGCGCTTCAAACAGCAGGTCAGGCGGGCTACGGATAATGTGCTGCTCTGCGAAGGGCAGTTTCTGGTGGCCTGTGTGCGCACCAACAGTTTGAAACCCCGGGCCATTCCCGAAACTCTACGTGCGGCCTTTGCCGACGTGAGCGGCGCGGGTACACACTCAAAGCAGGAGATAAAGCGTGGAAGCTAACGTCGTCGACCATTCCTCCATGTGGAGCCTGGTCAGCAATGCCAGTATCGTGGTGCAACTGGTAATGCTGATCCTGGTAGCCGCATCGGTGACCTCATGGATCATGATCTTTCAGCGCAGCAACTTGCTGCGCGCCGGTCGACGTGCCCTGGAGAGCTTTGAAGAGCGCTTCTGGTCCGGTATCGACCTGTCCAAACTCTACCGTCAGGCCGGTAGCAACCCTGATCCGGATTCGGGTGTGGAGCAAATCTTCCGTGCCGGTTTCAAGGAATTCTCCCGTCTGCGTCAGCAGTCAGGCGTTGACCCGGAAGCGGTCATGGAAGGCGTGGCCCGTGCCATGCGCGTGGCCATCTCCCGCGAGGAAGAAAAACTCGAGCAGAGCCTGCCGTTTCTCGCCACCGTCGGTTCCGTCAGCCCGTACATCGGTCTGTTCGGTACGGTCTGGGGCATCATGAACTCCTTCCGTGGCCTGGCCACTGCCCAGCAAGCGACCCTGGCCACCGTGGCTCCGGGTATCGCCGAAGCACTGATTGCTACCGCGATTGGCTTGTTCGCCGCCATCCCGGCCGTAATCGCCTACAACCGTTTTGCTGCTCGCAGCGAAACCCTGCTGGGCCGTTACTACACCTTCGCCGATGAATTCCAGGCGATCCTGCACCGCAAAGTGCACACCAGCGAAGAATAAGCAGGTAATTTCCAATGGCTTTAATCGCTCGAGCTCGCAAAAAGCGCAAGCCGGTTGCCGAGATGAACGTGGTGCCTTACATCGACGTGATGCTGGTGCTGCTGGTCATCTTCATGGTGACCGCTCCGATGCTCAATCAGGGCGTGAAAGTTGATCTGCCCAAGGTTTCCAGCGAAGCCTTGCCGCAGGACAACAACACTCAAGTCCTGACCATTTCGATCAAGTCTGACAAGACCTACTACTGGAACCTTGGCAGCGAAGTCGACACCGATAAGCAGCAGGACAAGGCCATGACCTTGCCGCAAATGACTGACGCGGTGACCAAGATCATTCGCGCCGGTACTGAAGGCGGCAAGCGTACCCAGGTATTCATTCGCGGCGACAAGACTGTCGATTACGGCTCCGTCATGGGCGCGATGGGCGGGTTGCAGAAAGCCGGGGTCGGTAATGTTGGCTTGATTACCGAGGCACCCTGATGCAGCAAATGCGAGAGCCGTCCGCCTCGGAAAGCTACTTCTGGCCTAGTGTCTGGGCGATTGTCTTGCACGTGCTGGTGTTCGGCATGCTGTTCGTCAGTTTTGCCTTCACACCGGAGCTGCCGCCGGCCAAGCCGATCGTCCAGGCGACCCTGTACCAGTTGAAATCGAAAAGTCGGGCGACCACCCAGACCAATCAGAAGATTGCGGGTGAAGCGCAGAAATCTGCTGCGCGCCAGACCGAAGTCGAACAGATGGAACAGAAAAAGATCGAACAGGAAGCGATCAAGGCCGCGGAACAAAAGAAGGAAGATGCGGCTCAAAAAGCCGAAGAATCCAAGAAGGCCGACGAGACGAAGAAAGCGGAAGAGGCAAAAAAGGCTGATGAAGCCAAGAAAGCCGATGAAGCCAAGAAGACCGCCGAAGCCAAAAAGGCCGAAGAGAAACAATTGGCTGATATAGCCAAGAAGAAATCTGAAGAAGAAGCCAAGAAAGCTGCTGAAGAAGAGGCCAAGAAAGCGGCCGCTGAAGAAGCGAAGAAAAAGATCGTCGAAGACGCGAAGAAGAAAGCCGCCGAAGACGCCAAGAAGAAATCTGAAGCTGAAGAGGCGAAGAAGAAAGTCGCCGAAGACGCGAAGAAGAAAGCTGCTGCCGATGCCGCGAAGAAAAAATCGCAGGAAGCGGCACGTAAATCCGTCGATGAGAAAAAGGCTCAGGCCCTGGCAGATTTGCTTTCCGACACGCCGCAGCGTCAGCAGGCCTTGGCCGATGAGCAGGGTGACGAAGTCGCCGGCAACTTCGATGACCTGATTCGCTCGCGTGCTTCTGAAGGTTGGGCGCAGCCACCGTCGGCCCGCAAGGGCATGAAAGTGATCCTGCAAATCAACATGCTGCCTGACGGAACGATCTCCGGCGTATCGGTTGCCCGTTCCAGTGGTGATGTGCCGTTCGACAGTTCAGCGGTAGCGGCAGTAAAAAATATTGGTCGATTGACCGAAATGCAGGGGCTGAAGCCAGCTGATTTCGCACCCTATCGTTCATTCAAGATGACATTCACACCTGAGGATCTAGCCTTGTGAGAAACCTTCTTCGAGGACTGCTTGTAGTCATGTTCTGCTTTGCAGGACTGGCCACGGCAGATGAAAAAAATATCCTGGTCAGCAGTGGTAGCTCCCAGGCAACTCCAATTGCCGTAGTGCCATTCGGTTTCCAGGGTGGCACCGTGCTGCCGGATGACATGGCCGAAATCATCGGTAACGACCTGCGTAACTCGGGTTACTACGCACCGATTCCAAAGCAGAACATGATCAGCCAGCCAAGCCAGGCCAGCGAAATCATTTTCCGTGACTGGAAGGCTGTTGGCGCCCAGTACATTATGGTTGGCAGTATCGTTCCAGCGGGCGGTCGCCTGCAGGTTCAATACGCACTGTTCAACGTCGCCACCGAGCAGCAAGTGCTGACCGGCAGCGTGTCGGGCAGCGTCGATCAACTGCGTGACATGGCGCATTACATCTCCGACCAGTCGTTCGAGAAACTCACCGGTATCAAAGGTGCGTTCTCGACTCGTCTGCTGTACGTGACGGCCGAGCGGTTCTCCGAGAAGAACACTCGCTACACGTTGCAACGTTCGGACTATGACGGTGCCCGTGCCGTGACACTGCTGCAATCGCGCGAGCCGATCCTGTCGCCGCGTTTTGCACCGGATGGCAAGCGTATTGCCTACGTGTCGTTCGAGCAGAAGCGTCCGCGCATTTTCATGCAGAATATCGACACCGGTCGCCGTGAGCAGATCACCAACTTCGAAGGCCTGAATGGTGCGCCAGCCTGGTCGCCGGATGGTCAGCGTCTGGCATTCGTACTGTCGAAAGACGGTAACCCGGACATCTATGTGATGAACCTGGGTTCGCGTCAGATCAGTCGCGTCACCAACGGTCAGGGCATCAACACCGAACCGTTCTGGGGTAAGGATGGTTCGACCATCTACTTCACCTCCGACCGTGGCGGCAAGCCACAGATCTACAAAACCAGCGCAGGCGGTGGTGGTGCGGAGCGTGTGACCTTCATCGGTAACTACAACGCCAACCCTAAACTGTCGGCCGATGAAAAGACCCTGGTGATGATCCATCGTCAGGAAGGCTTCACCAATTTCAAGGTGGCGGCCCAGGATTTGCAGCGCGGTAGTGTAAAGATCCTCACTGATAGCACTCTGGACGAGTCGCCTACTGTTGCGCCCAACGGCACCATGGTAATCTACGCCACCCGCCAGCAGGGCCGGGGAGTCTTGATGCTCGTGTCCATTAATGGACGCGTGAGGCTCCCGCTTCCTACCGCACAAGGCGAAGTCAGAGAACCGTCCTGGTCCCCTTACCTGAACTGACGCGGCGCTACACGTTGTACTTAACACACTGGGGTTCATTAGGAGTTTCACGATGGAAATGCTGAAGTTTGGTAAATTTGCTGCGCTGGCTCTGGCCATGGCTGTAGCTGTAGGTTGCTCGTCCAAAGGCGGCGACAACGCCGGTGAAGGCGCTGTTGATCCAAACGCTGGTTACGGCGCTAACACTGGTGCTGTTGACGGCTCCCTGAGCGAAGAAGCTGCTCTGCGCGCAATCACCACCTTCTACTTCGAATACGACAGCTCGGACCTGAAGCCAGAAGCCATGCGCGCTCTGGACGTTCACGCCAAAGACCTGAAAGCAAACGGCGCTCGCGTTGTTCTGGAAGGCAACACCGACGAACGTGGTACTCGTGAGTACAACATGGCACTGGGCGAGCGTCGTGCGAAAGCCGTTCAGCGTTACCTGGTACTGCAAGGTGTTTCCCCAGCTCAGCTGGAACTGGTTTCCTACGGCGAAGAGCGTCCAGTTGCTACCGGCAACGACGAGCAGTCCTGGGCTCAAAACCGTCGCGTCGAACTGCGTAAGTAATTCGTCATGCGAACGTGCCGTCGTGCTGTAACTGTTTTGGCTCTCAGCCTCGCACCGCTCGCGGTGTGGGCTGCGGTTCCTGTGGTCGAGGACAACTCCGGCTATAACAATAGCGGGAGTAGTTATCCGCCTGCGGGTTACGGTACGAACGGCGCCTATGCCGGGGGAGGGGTTTCGGCCCCTGTCTCGGCACAGGGCGAGCTGTTCAACCAACTGCAATCGATGCAGGAGCAGATCTCACGCCAACAGGGTGTGATCGAAGTTCTGCAAAATGATGTAGCGCGCATGAAGCAAGAGAACCTGGAGCGATATCAGGATCTTGATCGGCGCATAGGAACCGGCGTTGCACCAGCCGCGACTCCTGATAATTCTTCCACCGGTGGCAACTTGAATGCCCCCGGTGCAGCAGCCGGCGCAGATGCGGGAGCGGCAGCCGCTCAAGCGCCTGCCGCGGGTGGCGAACCGGCTGATCCGGCGAAGGAGAAGCTGTATTACGATGCAGCCTTCGACCTGATCAAAGCCAAGGATTTCGACAAGGCCAGCCAGGCTTTCGCCGCATTCCTGCGCAAATACCCGAACAGCCAGTACGCGGGCAACGCCCAGTACTGGTTGGGTGAAGTGAACCTGGCCAAAGGCGATCTGCAAGGCGCAGGTCAGGCATTTGCCAAGGTTTCGCAGCTGTACCCCAAGCACCCCAAAGTGCCTGACTCGCTGTACAAGCTCGCTGATGTAGAGCGCCGCCTCGGTCATACCGACCGGGTCAAAGGCATTCTGCAGCAGGTTGTGTCCCAGTATCCGGGCACTTCCGCCGCCCAGTTGGCTCAACGCGATTTGCAGCGCATGTAAGCTTGCTTGATGCGTTTAGAAGAAACCCGCGCTTGTCGCGGGTTTTTTCGTTAGAATTCATGCCCTTTTTATGAAACACGCTTTTTGGGATCTGCGCGTTGGCGAGGTTCCTTGAAGTGCCTGACGGAGGCGGACAGCCTGTTTAGCTGTTACGCCCGTGGCGACTATGCAAGACACATTGAGAATTACCGAAGTTTTCTACTCGTTGCAGGGTGAAACGCGGACTGCCGGGCTGCCCACTGTTTTTGTGCGCCTGACCGGTTGCCCATTGCGTTGCCAATACTGCGACAGCGCCTACGCGTTCACTGGCGGCACCATTCGCACGCTCGATGACATCCTCGAGCAAGTGGCCGGTTTTCGCCCGCGTTATGTCTGTGTCACGGGCGGCGAGCCCCTGGCGCAACCGAATGCCATTCCCTTGCTCAAGCAGTTGTGTGATGCCGGCTACGAAGTGTCGCTGGAAACCAGTGGCGCGCTGGATATCTCGGCGGTCGATCCGCGGGTCAGTCGCGTCGTCGACCTGAAAACCCCGGGTTCGAAAGAAGCACACCGCAACCGCTACGAGAACATCGAGCTGCTCACGCCTAACGATCAGGTAAAGTTTGTCATCTGCTCGCGGGAAGACTACGACTGGGCCGTGTCCAAGCTGATTCAGTACGGCCTGGATCAGCGTGCCGGCGAAGTCCTGTTCTCGCCGAGTCACCATGACCTGAACGCGCGTGATCTGGCGGACTGGGTGGTGGCGGACAATCTGCCTGTGCGCCTGCAATTGCAGCTGCATAAATATCTTTGGAATGACGAGCCGGGGCGCTGAAATGAGTGAACAAATGAACACTGCAGAAAAACGTGCGGTCATCCTGCTGTCCGGCGGCCTCGACTCCGCGACAGTCGTGGCCATGGCCCGCGCTGAAGGCTACCGCTGCTACACCATGAGCTTCGATTACGGTCAGCGGTCTCACGCCGAATTGCACGCCGCCGCACGCGTCGCCCGCGACCTGGGTGTGGTCGAGCACAAGGTGATCGGCCTGAACCTGAACGGCATCGGCGGCTCGGCGTTGACCGACACTAGTATCGACGTGCCGGAAACGCCGGGTGAAGGTATCCCGGTGACTTACGTGCCGGCGCGCAACACCGTGTTTCTGTCCCTGGCGCTGGGCTGGGCCGAAGTGCTGGGCGCGCGTGACATCTTTATCGGCGTTAACGCGGTGGATTACTCCGGTTACCCGGATTGCCGTCCCGAGTTCATCGAAGCCTTCGAGCGCATGGCTAACCTGGCGACCAAGGCCGGGGTAGAAGGGCAGGGCTTCCGTATCCAGGCGCCACTGCAGAACCTGAGCAAGGCGCAGATCGTTCAAGCGGGCGTGAAGCTTGGCGTCGATTACGGGCTGACCGTTTCCTGCTATCAGGCAGACGATAATGGCCGCGCCTGCGGTAAATGCGACAGCTGCCGCCTGCGTGCAGAAGGCTTCGCGGCGGCCGGTGTGACTGACCCAACACCTTATTTTTAATTTATTTCAAATTAGGTGTTGAATAGTCCTTAAAAATCAGTATTATACGCGCCACCACACAGCGGGTCGTTAGCTCAGTTGGTAGAGCAGTTGGCTTTTAACCAATTGGTCGTAGGTTCGAATCCCACACGACCCACCATTTTAAAAAATCTGGAAGGCCCACGTAAGTGAGGATTTCCGGGTTTTTTTTTGCCCGCGATTTGAGGTCGGCTCAGTCCGGGTGACGCAGGTCAGAATCATCTTTTGCATCCACGGGATATTCTGTAGCCTTGCGCAGCTTCAACGCTGTCCATGCCTGATGAATACTCACTCTCCCGGCGGTACCCATAAGGGTCCGGAGCCGGGTGTATACTCGACTTTCGCGCGAAAGCGCCTGCAGGTCTTGCGAACATGACGCAGATTTCCGAACGCCTTCTGGTTCAAGCCCACCTCGATGCCAAGCAGCCCAAGCCGCTGACGGCCGAGGAAGAGGCTTATTACCGTACTGCCATCGCTGCCGAGCTCAAGGCTCAGGACGCGGTGCTGGTTGCTCACTTCTATTGCGATCCCGTCATTCAGGCCCTGGCCGAAGAAACCGGTGGTTGCGTCTCCGACTCTCTGGAGATGGCCCGCTTCGGCAATGCCCACCCGGCCAAGACTGTGGTGGTCGCCGGTGTGAAGTTCATGGGCGAAACCGCGAAAATCCTCAACCCTGAAAAACGTGTACTGATGCCGACCCTGGAAGCGACTTGCTCGCTGGACCTGGGTTGCCCGGTGGACGAGTTCTCGGCGTTCTGCGATCAGCATCCGGAACGTACGGTGGTGGTGTATGCCAACACCTCGGCGGCGGTCAAGGCGCGTGCGGACTGGGTGGTGACGTCCAGCTGCGCGCTGGAAATCGTCGAAAGCCTGATGGATAACGGCGAAACCATCATCTGGGCACCAGACAAGCACCTGGGCACTTATATCCAGCGCAAGACCGGTGCCGACATGCTGTTGTGGGACGGTGCCTGCATCGTCCATGAAGAATTCAAGGCCAAGCAGCTCGAAGACATGAAGGCGCTGTACCCGGATGCGGCCATCCTGGTGCACCCGGAATCGCCGACTGCCGTAATCGAGTTGGCCGACGCGGTGGGTTCCACCAGTCAGCTGATCGCTGCGGCGCAAAGTCTGCCGAACAAGACCCTGATCGTCGCCACCGACCGTGGCATCTTCTACAAGATGCAGCAGCTGTGTCCGGACAAGGTCTTCATCGAAGCGCCAACGGCCGGTAACGGCGCAGCCTGCCGTAGTTGCGCACATTGCCCATGGATGGCGATGAACACGCTTGAGCGCACGCTGAAGAGCTTGAAGGAAGGGACTAACGAGATCTTCGTCGACCCGGCGTTGATTCCGCAGGCGGTGCGGCCGTTGAAGCGGATGCTTGATTTCACGCAGGCGGCGCGGATGAAGTTGGCCGGCAACGCCTGAGGTCTGTCAGTCAAGATGCAAAAACTGTGGGAGCGGGCTTGCTCGCGAAATCGGTGTGTCAGACAACATCAATGTTGAATGATATGCCCTCTTCGCGAGCAAGCCCGCTCCCACATTGATTTGTGTATGGCTGAATCACTTTGTCTTCTTTGGAATCCGTACAAGCTGGGTATTGGAGTAGATGTCATGCCAGCTGCGTTTCTGCTTGTCGAACAGCGACCAGAAGAACCCCAGCCCGAGGCATATCCAGGACGCGATCGACACCACAAAGCGCAACAGAGCCTGCCACAGGCTGATGGATGAGCCGTCGGCGTTTTGCACGCGGATGCCCCACACCTGCATCCCCAGCGTCTGCCCCGACCAAGTCCAGAACTTGGCAAAGAAACCGAACAGCACGAACAACAGCACCGTCGATAGCAGTGGATCACCGTCCAGTGCACCGGCTTCGGTCAAGGCACGCATTTGGCCTTCGCCGATGATCGCCATCTGGATCATCTTGTAAACGCCGCTGGTGACGATCAGCAGGGCGGTGCATAACAGGAAGTCGTAGAACATCGCTGCCAGGCGACGACCCAGGCCGACGGCGGGGAAGTCGCCCTGTGGATATAGCAGGTGTTTCGACATGGCAGCCTCTGAGCGGAAAAAGAAGCCATTTTACGGATTTACGCGCACAAAAAAGCCCCTGATATCAGTATCAGGGGCTTTTTCGCTACAGAAGATCAGGCTTCTGCTTGTACTTCGTCAGCCTGCATGCCTTTCTGGCCTTGCACAGCAACGAAAGTCACTTTCTGGCCTTCTTTCAGGCTCTTGAAGCCGTTGCCCTGAATAGCGCGGAAATGTACGAACAGATCCGGACCGCTTTCTGGAGTGATAAAACCAAAACCTTTCTCGTCGTTAAACCACTTGACGGTACCGCTCTGACGTTGGGACATTTCTTATTTCCTTTGACGCAAAAATGAATGACAGTCTCCTTCTGGTGAAAGAGTACTGGGGCTGGTTGCAGGAGAGTAAGAAGACGTCGAACGGGATGTAGCTAACTTGTAGGCTACTGCCCAGGTCACGATTCCAAGCGACCCATGCAAACACAGTGAACAAACTCTACGCCAACTACGGGAGAAAAAACAAGCCCTGCGAAGGCCCGTGTTTCCTCGGGTTGATGGCACTAGCGCCGGCTTATTCGATGGAGTTGTTCAGTTGTTTTCGATCGTTATAAGTAACGTTCATAAACGAAACGTTCGCACTGTTTTATGGCGGCTGCGTTACAGATTAGTGCACTGTTAACGCAACCGCGTTACTTATAGAAACGGTCGATCAACCACGATAGTAGCGTTGTGGAACAAATGGCATTTTGCTTACAAGCAAAGGCACCCTTTTCCCACGAACAATCGCCCAAACCGGCGTATCCAGAGCGATGTAAGCGCTGTCGAGGTAACCCATGGCCAAAGGACCGCCGAGGGTCGGACCGAAGCCGCCGCTGCACACGCTGCCGATGATTTCGCCGGCTTCGTTGACGATCTCTGCTCCTTCGCGCACCGGCGTACGCTCCTGCGGCAGCAGGCCAACGCGTTTGCGGCTGACACCGGCTTGCTGCTGGCCGAACACGGTTTCAGCGCCGGGGAAGCCACCGGCCCGCGCGCCATCGGCACGACGAGGCTTGGAAATGGCCCACAGCAGGCTGGCTTCGATTGGGGTGGTTTCGGTGTTCATGTCGTGGCCGTAGAGGCACAGGCCGGCTTCCAGGCGCAGGGAGTCGCGAGCGCCGAGACCGATGGCCGCCACTTCCGGTTCAGCCAGTAGGGCGCGAGCCAGGGCTTCGGCATTGGCGGCCGGTACGGAGATTTCGAAACCGTCTTCACCGGTGTAGCCCGAACGGCTGACAAAGCAGTCCACGCCCAACAGCTTCACGCGGGCGAACTGCATAAAGGTCATCTTCGCAACTTCAGGCGCCAGGCGTGCGAGCACGGTGACCGCGGCCGGGCCTTGCAACGCCAGCAATGCGCGTTCTTCGAACAGTGGCTCGATCGTGCACTGCTCACCAATGTGCTTGCGCAAGTGCGCCAGGTCCTGATCCTTGCAGGCCGCGTTGACCACCAGGAACAGTTCGTCATTACCGAGGTTGGCGACCATCAGGTCGTCGAGGATGCCGCCGGTCTCGTTGGTGAACATTGCGTAGCGCTGCATGCCCACCGGCAAATCGATGATGTCCACCGGCACCAGCGTTTCCAGGGCCTTGGCAGCGTTGGCACCGGTCAGGCGGATCTGGCCCATGTGCGAAACATCGAACAACCCGGCCTGATCACGGGTGTGCTGGTGTTCTTTCATCACGCCCAACGGGTATTGCACCGGCATATCGTAGCCGGCAAACGGCACCATGCGGGCGCCGAGTTCGAGGTGCAGTGCGTGCAACGGGGTTTTCAACAGTTGTTCGGTGGACATATCCAGCTCCTGAAAATAGTGCAGATGCGCGCATCAGCACTCGATAATGTTGACCGCCAAACCGCCACGGGCGGTTTCCTTGTATTTGCTTTTCATATCGGCGCCGGTCTGGCGCATGGTGCGGATGACTTTGTCGAGGGAGACGAAGTGCTGACCGTCGCCGCGCAAGGCCATGCGCACCGCATTGATGGCCTTGACCGAGCCCATGGCATTGCGCTCGATGCAAGGTACTTGCACCAATCCGCCAATCGGGTCGCAGGTCAGGCCGAGGTTGTGTTCCATGCCGATTTCGGCGGCGTTTTCCACCTGCTGCACCGTGCCGCCCAGCACTTCACACAAGGCGCCGGCGGCCATGGAACAGGCGACGCCAACCTCGCCCTGACAGCCGACTTCGGCGCCGGAGATAGAGGCGTTTTCCTTGTACAGAATGCCAATCGCGGCGGCCGTCAGCAGAAAGCGTACGACGCCGTCTTCGTTGGCTCCGGGGATGAAGCGCATGTAGTAATGCAACACCGCCGGGATGATTCCGGCTGCACCATTGGTGGGCGCGGTGACCACGCGTCCGCCGTTGGCGTTTTCTTCGTTGACCGCCAAGGCGTACAGGTTGACCCAGTCGAGCACCGACAGCGGATCGCGCAGTGACGATTCCGGGTTGTTGCACAGTTGCCGATGCAGCGCTGCAGCCCGGCGTTTGACCTTCAGCCCACCGGGCAAAATGCCTTCGTTGCGACAACCAGCGGCGACGCAGTCTTGCATCACTTGCCAGATCTTCAGCAAACCGGCGCGAGTTTCCGCTTCCGGACGCCAGGCACTCTCATTGGTCAGCATCACTTGGCTGATGGACAAGCCATAGGTGGTGCAATGACCGAGCAGGTCCTTGGCGCTTTTGAACGGGAAGGTCAGGGGGGTGGCGTCTTCGACAATGCGGTCGGCACCGGCAGCGTCTTCATCGACCACGAACCCGCCACCAACCGAGTAGTACTCGCGGCTGCGGATTTGCAGGCCAGCGGCATCGAATGCGCGAAAGATCATGCCGTTGGGGTGATAGGCCAACGGTTTGCGAATCATCGCCAGGTGTTCTTTCTCGTTGAACGCAATGCTGTGTTCGCCGAGCAGGTTCAAGCGACCATTGCCGCGAATTTCTTGCAGGCGAGCGGCGACGGTTTCGGTGTCTACGGTATCCGGGTGTTCGCCTTCCAGGCCCAGCAACACAGCCTTGTCGCTGCCGTGGCCTTTGCCGGTGGCGCCGAGCGAGCCGTAGAGCTCGACTTTGACGCAGGTGGTTGCGGCCAGCAGCCCTTCACGGCGCAGACCTTCGGCGAAACGCGCAGCGGCGCGCATCGGGCCGACGGTGTGGGAGCTGGAGGGGCCGATGCCAATCTTGAACAGGTCGAACACGCTTAACGACATGGTTGGCCTCCGTTGGAGTAGTTGTAAGCGGCAAGCTACAAGCTGCAAGTCAAAGCCGATCGGCTCTTTCTTGCAGCTTGAGGCTTGCCGCTTGAGGCTGCTTTTTTTAAGCGTAGCTTTCGATCGACGGGCAGGCGCAGACCAGGTTGCGATCGCCGAAGACGTTGTCGACGCGACCGACCGGTGGCCAGTACTTGCCTTCGATCAGCGACGCTACCGGGTACACCGCTTGCTCGCGGCTGTACGGGTGAGTCCACTCGCCGACGATTTCTGCGGCGGTGTGCGGCGCGTTTTTCAGCGGGTTGTCGTCCTTGTCCAGCGTGCCGTTTTCCACCGCGCGGATTTCTTCGCGGATGCGGATCATGGCGTCGCAGAAGCGGTCCAGTTCTTCCTTGGATTCGCTTTCGGTCGGTTCGATCATCAGCGTGCCAGCCACCGGGAACGACATGGTCGGGGCGTGGAAGCCGAAGTCGATCAGGCGCTTGGCGACGTCATCGACACTGATGCCGCTGCTGTCTTTCAACGGACGCAGGTCGAGGATGCATTCGTGCGCCACCAGACCGTTGCTGCCGGTGTACAGCACTGGGTAATGCTCTTCGAGGCGACGGGAAATGTAGTTGGCATTCAGGATCGCCAGTTGCGAAGCACACTTGAGACCCGCGCCACCCATCATACGAATGTACATCCAGGTGATCGGCAGAATGCTCGCGCTGCCGAACGGTGCCGCGCAGACCGCGCCTTCCTTGCGTTCCATCTGGGCGTGGCCTGGCAGGAACGGCGTCAGGTGCGACTTGACGCCAATCGGGCCGACGCCCGGGCCGCCACCGCCGTGTGGGATGCAGAAGGTTTTGTGCAGGTTCAGGTGGGACACGTCGCCGCCGAACTTGCCCGGTGCGCAGAGGCCGACCATGGCGTTCATGTTGGCGCCGTCGATGTACACCTGGCCGCCGTTGTCGTGAATGATGCCGCAGATTTCGCGGATGCCTTCTTCGAACACGCCATGGGTCGACGGGTAGGTGATCATCAGTGCCGCGAGATGTTCGCGGTGCTCGATGGCCTTGGCGCGCAGGTCTTCGATGTCGACGTTACCGCGGGCATCGCAGGCGGTCACGACCACGCGCATGCCGGCCATGTTAGCGGTGGCCGGGTTGGTACCGTGGGCGGACGAGGGGATCAGGCAGATGTCGCGACGGTCTTCGCCACGGCTCTGGTGGTAGGCACGGATCGCCAAGAGACCTGCGTATTCACCCTGGGAACCGGCGTTGGGTTGCAGGGAGATCGAGTCGTAACCGGTGGCGGCACAGAGCATCGCTTCCAGTTCATCGGTCAGTTGCTGATAGCCGGCGCTTTGCTCGGCCGGGGCGAACGGGTGCAGGGCACCGAATTCAGCCCAGGTCACCGGGATCATTTCGCTAGCGGCGTTGAGTTTCATGGTGCACGAACCCAGCGGGATCATGGTGCGATCCAGGGCCAGATCCTTGTCGGCGAGCTTGCGCAGGTAGCGCATCAGCTCGGTTTCCGAGTGATAACGGTTGAACACCGGGTGGCTGAGGATCGGCGACTGGCGAACCAGCGCGGCCGGGAGGGTGCTTTCGACCGAGGCGGCGAGGGCGGCGAAGTCCGGCAGTGCCTTGCCTTCAGATAGCACGCTCCACAGGGTTTCAACGTCAGCTTGCGACGTGGTTTCGTCCAGCGACAGGCCCAGACGTTCAGCATCGACGACGCGCAGGTTGATCTGCTGAGCACGCGCCTGGTCGTGCAGCTTGGCGGTGTTAACGCCGGTTTTAATTGTCAGCGTATCGAAGAAGTTGGCTTGCTCGACGGTCAGACCCAATGAGCTCAAGCCTTTGGCGAGGATCGCGGTCAGGTGATGAATGCGCTGGGCGATCTGCGTCAGGCCTTTCGGGCCGTGGTACACGGCGTACATGCTGGCGATGTTGGCCAGCAGTACTTGAGCGGTGCAGATGTTGCTGGTGGCTTTTTCGCGGCGGATATGTTGCTCGCGGGTCTGCATGGCCAGGCGCAGGGCCGGCTTGCCGAAACGATCCACGGAAACGCCGACCAGACGGCCCGGCATGTCGCGCTTGAACGCATCACGGGTGGAGAAGTAGGCCGCGTGCGGGCCACCGAAACCCAGCGGCACGCCGAAGCGTTGCGCGCTGCCGATGGCCACGTCGGCGCCGAATTCGCCTGGCGGAGTCAGCACGGTCAGGGCCAGCAGGTCAGCCGCGACGGCGACCAGCGCATTAGCCGCGTGGAAGCGCTCGGTCAGTTCGCGGTAGTCGAACACGTCACCGTTACTGGCCGGGTATTGCAGCAAAGCGCCGAAGAACGGCGTCACGTCAGCCAGTTCGCGCTCGTCGCCGACCACCACGTCGATGCCCAACGGCTCGGCACGGGTGCGCAGCACGTCCAGGGTTTGCGGGTGGCAATGAACCGAGGCGAAGAACGCGTGGCTGCCCTTGTTCTTGCTCAGGCGTTTGCAGAAGGTCATGGCTTCGGCAGCGGCGGTGGCTTCGTCGAGCAGGGAGGCGTTGGCGATCGGCAGGCCGGTCAGGTCGCTGATCAGGGTCTGGAAGTTCAGCAGTGCTTCGAGACGGCCCTGGGAAATTTCTGGTTGGTACGGGGTGTAAGCGGTGTACCAGGCCGGGTTTTCCAGCAGGTTGCGCAAGATCGGCGACGGCGTATGAGTGCCGTAGTAGCCCTGACCGATGTAGGTCTTGAACAGCTGGTTTTTGCCGGCGATGGATTTGATCAGCGCCAGGGCATCCGCTTCACTCAGGCCGTCTTCCAGGCCGAGGACGCTGGTGCCTTTGATGCTATCGGGAATGACGCTGGCGCTCAGAGCTTCCAGGGAGTCGAAACCGAGGCTGTTGAGCATGGCTTGCTCATCGCCGGCACGCGGGCCGATGTGGCGCGCGATGAATTCGTTGGCAGTGCCGAGATTAATTTGAGTCATGTCAGCGCTCCTCAGGCTTCAGCGTTGGCTTTGATCAGACGGTCGTAAGCGTCTTGATCCAGCAATTGGCCGACAGCCGAGGCGTCGGTTGGCTTGAAGCGGAAGAACCAGCCTTCGCCCAGCGGATCTTCGTTGACCAGTTCAGGGCTGCTGTCGAGCGCCGGGTTCACTTCCAGCACTTCGCCGTCGAGTGGCATGTACACGCCGCTGGCGGCTTTTACCGATTCCACGGTGGCGGCTTCAGCGCCTTTGTCGTAGGACTGCAGCTCAGGCAGTTGTACGAAAACCACGTCGCCCAGGGCGTTCTGCGCGAAAGCGGTGATGCCGACTGTGACGGTGCCGTCAGCTTCGGTGCGCAGCCATTCGTGATCTTCAGTAAAACGCAACTCGCTCATGGAAACTCCTAAGGGGGCCAGACTCGTCTGGTGGACGCGATTGAATGCAGGGGCAATGCCCATGATTTATGAGGGGTTACCTAGCAAAATCGCGGCCAATGTTATTTATTCTTTATAAATCAATGGTTTATTGGTTTTTGCAAAGAGCTGGAATGGACTAGCTGTAGCGAAATCGCTACAGCCTAGACTGAAGAAAAAAGCTGAGGTGGATCAAAGCCTTGCACAGCCGTGATCAGGGGATGGTGTAGCGATTTCATTCCACTGTAGCGCTTTCAGTACAGATGGAGGTCGTTTTTGAAGATGATTTTGAACAGTAGCGCAGAACCTCTGGGAGCGGGCTTGCCCGCGATGGGGCCATTACATTCAACCTCTATGCCGAATGTTAGATAGCCATCGCGGGCAAGCCCGCTCCCACAGGGTTTTGTGGTGTTGAGGGGATTGTGTTCAGCCACAAGCCTTACGGTTTGTTAGGTATGCCGTACTTACGCAATCGATGGGCAATCGCGGTATGGGAGGTTTGCAGGCGGCTGGCCAGTTGGCGGGTCGAGGGGTAGCTGACGTAGAGCTTTTCCAGCAGGGTTTTCTCGAATTCTTCCATGGCCTGTTCGAGGCTGTCGACTTCGGTATCGCTCTGGCGCGCCACGGAAGTGCCGGCGATATCGAGATCGCCGATGTCCACCAGGCTGCTTTCGCAAATCGCCGCGGCGCGGAAGATCACGTTCTGCAATTGCCGCACATTCCCCGGCCAGCGATTGTCTAGCAGCGCCGGATAAGTGCCCGGCGCCAGGCGACAAACCGGGCGCTGGATCTGCGCGCAAGCCTGCTGCATGAAGTAGCGCGCCAGCAGCAGAATGTCCTGGCCGCGCTCGCGCAGCGGCGGGACTTCGACATTCAGGACGTTGAGGCGATAGAACAGGTCTTCGCGGAAGGCGCCTTCGCTGACCATTTTTTCCAGATCGCGGTGGGTCGCGCTGAGGATCCGCACATTGACCTTCACTTCGCGATCGCCACCGACCCGACGGAAGCTGCCATCGTTGAGAAAGCGCAGCAGTTTCGCCTGCAAGTACGGCGACATTTCACCGATCTCGTCGAGAAATACCGTGCCCTGGTTGGCCAGTTCCATCAGCCCCGGTTTGCCGCCCCGTTGCGCGCCGGTGAAGGCCCCGGGGGCATAGCCGAACAGTTCGCTTTCGGCGAGGTTTTCCGGCAATGCCGCGCAGTTCAAGGCCAGGAACGGCGAGCTGTGGCGAGCGCTGATGGCGTGGCAGGCGCGAGCCACCAGCTCTTTACCGGTGCCGGTTTCGCCCTGGATCAGCAACGGTGCATCGAGGGCTGCGACTCGCTGGGCGCGTGCCTTGAGCGTACGAATGGCCGGGGATTCGCCGAGCAGCGCGTCGAAGCCTTCGGCATGGTCGTGGTGCAGCGCCGAGAGGCGTTCACCCAAGCGGTTCGGTTGATACAGGGTCAGCAGCGCGCCGGCGTCGGTGATCGGCGTGGCGTCCAGCAGCAGGGTCTGACCGTTGACGGTGATCTCGCGCAGCGGCAGGCGGAAGCCGTTTTCCAGCAACGTGTCGAGCAGCGCCGGGTCGGCAAACAGCTCGCTGATGCTTTCACCCGCCGGTTCGCGGCCGTACAGGGCTATCAGTGCCGGGTTGGCCAGCAGCACCTTGCCAGCGCTGTCGAGGGCCAACACCGGGTCGGTCATGGCGGCGAGCAACGCATCGAGCTGCAAGTGACGGCGCTGGCCGGGAAGAATGTCGACCACCGTCACCGCTTGCACGCCGCGCACGCTGAACAGCGCGTCGCGCAGCTCTTCGAGCACTGCCGGGCTCAAGGTCGGGGCGTCGATGTAGACGTTGGGCGGGACCATTTCTACCGCATCCAGATTGAGATTGCGCCCACCGAGCAGGGCCAGGACTTCCTGGGTGATGCCGACGCGGTCGATGAAACTGACGTGGATACGCATGGGGCGGTTGGGTTCTGGAATGCGGAGGGTGGCAAGTATGCCTTGGGGCGGGCCAATGGTGAAATCCTGCGCAGGACTTCAGGGCTCCACCGAACCAATGTGGGAGCGGGCTTGCTCGCGAAAGCGGTACAGCAGGCAACATTGATGTCGACTGACACTCCGCCTTCGCGAGCAAGCCCGCTCCCACAGGTACAGCGTTCATCCAGGAGAATAGGGTTATTCGAAGTGCTCGAGGTTTACCGGGTCGCCGGATTTCATATCCAGCTGCTTCCGGATGTCTTCAAACATTAAATCGTAATGCTTGTGAATCGAGCCGATCTGGCTGTGTGTCTTCGGGATTCCGTACTTCTCGGCGATTTTCGTCACGTTGTTGGCGAAGTTGTAAGCCTCCTCCTTGGGCAGAAAGAAGGTCTCCGTCATGTCCTTTCCCTGCATGCTGCCGTGCAGGGTGAACAGTATCCCTTTGCCTTTCTTGGGATCCTGCGAGACTTCATAGTTGAGGTGCACGTTGTAATTGACATCATCCGGGGTCAGCGCGTGGCGCTCGATGTGCAGATGACCGGGCTCAAACGTTGCCATTGACGTCTCTCCTTACAAGTAAGTTATGCCAGGTGTCGCCGTGCTGATACGCGTGCCGGCCTTGCCCTGAACGATCGCTTCGATGTCCGAGAGTGAACCGATCACCGCGGTTTTTCCAGTATGGCGGGCGAACTCGCAGGCCGCCTGGACCTTCGGTCCCATGGAGCCGGCGGCGAAGCCGAGTTTTTCCATTTCATCGGGGTGGGCCTGGGCGATGGCTTTCTGGGTGGGTTTGCCGAAGTCGATGAACGCCGCATTGACGTCGGTGGCGATCACCAACAGATCGCTTTCAAGCTGTTCGGCCAGCAGCGCCGAGCACAGGTCTTTGTCGATCACTGCTTCCACGCCCTGCAGTTTTCCACTGGCGCCGTACATCGTCGGGATACCGCCACCGCCCGCGCAAATCACGATGCTGCCTTTTTCCAGCAACCACTTGATCGGGCGGATTTCGAAGATGCGTTTTGGTCTCGGGCTGGCCACCACGCGGCGGAATTTGTCGCCGTCCGGCGCAATCGCCCAGCCTTTCTCGGCGGCGAGTTTTTCCGCTTCGGCCTTGGTATAGACCGGGCCGATGGGTTTGCTGGGGGCCTGGAACGCCGGGTCGTTGGCGTCGACTTCGACCTGGGTCAGCAGGGTGGCGAACGGGACTTCGAAGTCCAGCAGGTTACCCAGTTCCTGTTCGATGATGTAGCCGATCATGCCTTCGGTTTCGGCACCGAGCACGTCCAGCGGGTAAGCGGAAACCTGGGTGTAGGCCGCCGCTTGCAGCGACAGCAGGCCGACCTGCGGACCATTGCCGTGGGCGATCACCAGTTGGTTGCCGGGATGGACCTTGGCGATCTGTTCGGTAGCGATCCGGATGTTGGTGCGCTGGTTGTCCGCGGTCATGGGTTCACCCCGGCGGAGCAGGGCGTTACCGCCCAGAGCAACGACGATACGCATAATTCAGTCCTTTCAGAGAGGGAGCGAACAACCCGATGATCGTTCCCTCGCTGATCGTTCCCACGGTCCCCGTGGGAATGCCGCCCGGGACGCTCTGCGTCCCATGTGACGCGGAGCGTCACCGGATGCATTCCCACGCAGAGCGTGGGAACGATCAGCGGAGAGCGTAGGAACGATCACCGCGTCAGTCTTTAAATATCCGCCAGCGCCGACACCAGAATCGCCTTGATGGTGTGCATGCGGTTTTCCGCTTGCTCGAAGGCGATGTTGGCCGGCGATTCGAAGACGTCTTCAGTCACTTCAACCCCGTTGGCCAGGTGCGGATAGCGCGCGGCGATGTCCTTGCCGACCTTGGTTTCGCTGTTGTGGAACGCCGGCAGGCAGTGCATGAATTTCACCCGCGGGTTGCCCGAGGCCTTCATCATCTCGGCGTTGACCTGGTACGGCAGCAGTTGCTCGATGCGCTCGTCCCAGGCTTCCACCGGCTCGCCCATCGACACCCAGATGTCGGTGTGGATGAAGTCCACGTCCTTGACCGCTTCCTTTGGGTCTTCGGTGATGGTGATGCGCGCGCCGCTTTCCTCGGCGAAGGCTTTGCACTGATCGATGAAGTCCTGATGTGGCCACAGCGCTTTCGGCGCGGCGATGCGCACGTCCATGCCGAGTTTGGCGCCGATCATCAACAGCGAGTTACCCATGTTGTAGCGGGCATCGCCGAGGTAGGCGTAGCTGATGTCGTGCAGCGGCTTGTCGCTGTGTTCACGCATGGTCAGGGTGTCGGCGATCATTTGCGTCGGGTGGAATTCAGCGGTCAAACCGTTGAACACCGGCACGCCGGCGAACTTGGCCAGTTCTTCGACGATTTCCTGTTCGAAGCCGCGGTACTCGATGGCATCGAACATCCGCCCCAGCACGCGGGCGGTGTCTTTCATGCTTTCCTTGTGGCCGATCTGCGACGACACCGGGTCGATGTAAGTGACGTGGGCGCCCTGGTCATGGGCCGCGACTTCGAAGGCGCAGCGGGTGCGGGTCGAGGTTTTTTCGAAGATCAGCGCGATGTTCTTGCCTTGCAGGTGTGGACGCTCGGTGCCGGTGTACTTGGCGCGCTTGAGGTCACGGGACAGGTCCAGCAGGTAATTGAGCTCGCGAGTGGTGTGGTGCATCAAACTCAGCAGGCTGCGGTTGCGCATGTTGAAAGCCATGATTGGATCTCCTTGGGTATCGGTTATCCCCCGGGCCGCGCTGGATAAGCGGCGGCCAGGGTTTGAAAGTTAATAGTCGATAGGGTCGCGAATGATCGGGCAGGTCATGCAGTGGCCGCCGCCACGCCCGCGACCGAGTTCGCCGGCGGTGATGGTGATGACCTCCACACCGGCCTTGCGCAGCAGGGTGTTGGTGTAGGTGTTGCGGTCATAACCGATCACCACGCCCGGCTCCACGGCCACCACGTTGTTGCCGTCGTCCCATTGCTCACGTTCGGCGGCGAAGGCGTTGCCGCCGGTTTCCACCACGCGCAGCGCTTTGAGGTTGAGGGCCTTGGCCACGGTGTCGAGGAAGCTGGTTTCTTCGCGGCGAACGTCGACGCCGCCCGGTTTGCTTTCGTCGGGGCGCACGCTGAAGGCGACGATCTGGCTCACCACTTCCGGGAAAATGGTCACAAGGTCGCGGTCGCAGAAGCTGAACACGGTGTCCAGGTGCATCGCGGCGCGGGACTTCGGCAGGCCGGCGACGATCACCCGCTCGACGGCTTTGTTCTTGAACAGATTGACCGCCAATTGGCCGATGGCCTGGCGGGACGAACGCTCGCCCATGCCGATCAGCACCACGCCGTTGCCGATCGGCATCACGTCGCCGCCCTCCAGGGTGGCGCTGCCATGGTCCTGATCCGGGTCGCCGTACCAGATCTGGAAGTCGGCGTTGGTGAACTGTGGGTGGAATTTGTAGATGGCGGTGGTCAGCAGGGTTTCCTGACGGCGCGCCGGCCAGTACATTGGGTTGAGCGTCACGCCGCCGTAGATCCAGCAGGTGGTGTCGCGGGTGAACTGGGTGTTGGGCAGCGGCGGCAGAATGAAGCTGGAGTGACCGAGAAACTCGCGGAACATCTGAATGGTCTTGCCGCCGAAGCTGTCCGGCAGGTCATCGGCCGAGACACCGCCAATCAGGAACTCGGCAATCTTGCGCGGCTCCAGGCTGCGCAGCCAGGATGCGGTTTCATTGACCAGACCCAAGCCCACCGAATTGGCGGTGATCTTGCGCTCCAGGATCCAGTCCAGCGCTTCAGGAATCGCAACGATGTCGGTCAACAGGTTGTGCATTTCCAGCACGTCGACGTTGCGCTCGCGCATTTTGGTGACGAAGTCGAAATGGTCACGCTTGGCTTGAGCCACCCACAGCACATCGTCGAAAAGCAGTTCATCGCAGTTGTTCGGGGTCAGCCGCTGGTGGGCCAGGCCGGGGGAGCAAACCATGACTTTACGCAGTTTGCCGGCTTCGGAATGGACGCCGTACTTAACTTTTTCGGTGGTCATTACAGTGATCCTCCAGATGACAAATGGGTCAGGTGTTACAGGGTCAGGAAGCCGTCATACAGCCCGTAAGCCGCCACCAGGGCGCCCACGACTACAGCGGCGAAAATCAGCTTCTCGACGTTGGTGAAAACCGATTTGTTGACTTCAAGCTTGGCTTTGGCGAACAGGATCGCGCCGGGTGCATAGAGCAGGGCGGAGAGCAGCAGGTATTTGACGCCGCCGGCATAGATCAGCCAGACCGCGTAGGTCAACGCGACGGCGCCGATGAACAGGTCTTTCCTGCGCTCGGCCGCAGCGTTTTCATAACTCTCGCCGCGCACCGCCAACAGCAGCGCGTACGCCGCCGACCACAGGTACGGCACCAGAATCATCGACGTGGCGAGGTAGATCAGCGACAGGTAAGTGCTGGCCGAGAACAGCGTGATGATCAGGAACAGCTGGACCATGGCGTTGGTCAGCCACAGCGCATTGACCGGCACATGGTTGGCGTTTTCGCGGCGCAAAAAGGCCGGCATGGTGTGGTCCTTGGCGGCGGCGAACATGATCTCCGCACACAGCAACACCCATGACAGCAGCGCACCGAGCAACGAGATGATCAGGCCGACGCTGATCAGCACCGCGCCCCAATGACCGACCACGTGTTCCAGCACCGCGGCCATGGACGGGTTCTGCAGTTTGGCCAGTTCCGGTTGGGTCATGATGCCCAGCGACAGCACGTTCACCAGCACCAGGAACAGCAGTACGGTGATGAAACCGATGACGGTGGCTTTACCCACGTCGCTGCGTTTTTCCGCACGGGCCGAGAAGATGCTCGCGCCTTCGATGCCGATGAACACCCAGACGGTGACCAGCATCATCTTGCGCACCTGGTTCATCACGCTGCCCAGGTCCGGGTTTTTCAGACCCCAGATGTCGGCGGTGAAGATCTCCAGCTTGAAGGCGAAAATCGCGATCAGGACAAACAGCAGCAGCGGCACGATTTTGGCGACGGTGGTCACCAGGTTGATGAACGCTGCTTCCTTGATTCCGCGCAATACCAGGAAATGCACCCCCCAGAGCAGCAGCGACGCACCGATCACAGCCGCAACGGTATTGCCCTCGCCAAAAACGGGAAAGAAGTAGCCGAGGGTACTGAACAACAGAACGAAGTAACCAACGTTACCCAACCAGGCACTGATCCAGTAACCCCAAGCGGACGAGAAACCCATGTAGTCGCCGAAACCGGCCTTGGCGTAGGCGTAAACACCGCCGTCAAGATCTGGCTTGCGATTGGCCAGGGTCTGGAACACGAAGGCCAGGGTCAACATGCCGACTGCGGTGATTGCCCAACCGATAAGAACGGCGCCGACGTCGGCACTGGCGGCCATATTCTGGGGCAGCGAGAAAATCCCGCCACCGATCATCGAGCCAACCACCAGCGCAACGAGGGCGCCAAGTTTCAGTTTTCCGGGGGATTCAGACATGCATGACTCCAGTGCAGGAGAAAGAGAGAAAACAGATTAATTTCGTTTGCTTTTCAATCATCTGATTTGGATCAATGCATGATCACATTCCATTGTTAATTAATGATTTATGTCGTTTTTATAGGCGTAAGGTTATTGCCGTAAGAGCTCTTTTCCAGAGGCCTCGGCTGACGGTTGGAGGAATAAAGCGCATCGATTGAAGTTTAGACGCTAGTTTGTTTTTATGTTTTGGCAAGTGATGAGTTTTGATTTTGGAGTGATATGGATTTATTCGAACATACAGACAAAACTGCGATTTCCAGTCAGCGCGTTAGCGTGATCAGCTATAAGTAAAAGACAGAGATTGGCGTTAATTGATAAACGTTATTACGCTTTATCTATTTAGTTGAAACCCACAATGTGACGGTCTCGCGGTGATAGTCGCGGCGGGAAATGGAGGCGCAGGAATGCCGCAACCGACGCAAAAGCTTCGCCTGGGTGCGCTGATCGCTTTGGTGGTGGGATCGATGATTGGCGGCGGGATTTTTTCCTTGCCGCAAAACATGGCGGCACGTGCCGATGCCGGGGCGATATTGATTGGTTGGGCGATTACTGCTGTTGGCATGCTGACCCTGGCTTTCGTCTTTCAGACCCTGGCCAATCGCAAGCCGGAACTGGACTCCGGGGTGTATGCCTACGCCAAGGCTGGTTTCGGCGATTACATGGGTTTCTCGTCGGCCTGGGGATACTGGATCAGTGCCTGGCTGGGCAACGTCGGTTATTTCGTCTTGCTGTTCAGCACCCTCGGTTATTTCTTTCCGGCCTTTGGCCAAGGCAACACACCCATCGCCATCGGCTGCGCGTCGGTGCTGCTGTGGGCGGTGCATTTTCTGGTGCTGCGCGGAATCAAGGAAGCGGCGTTCATCAATCAACTGACCACGGTGGCCAAGATCGTGCCGCTGATCATGTTCATCGTCATTGCCGCTGTGGCCTTCAAGGCAGACATCTTCACCCGAGACATCTGGGGTCGCAGCAACCCGAATTTCGGCGGCGTGATGGACCAGGTGCGCAACATGATGCTGGTCACCGTGTTCGTCTTCATCGGCATCGAAGGCGCCAGCGTGTATTCGGCGAGGGCGCAGAAACGTTCGGACGTGGGCCGGGCGACGGTCATCGGTTTTATCGGTGTGCTGGCGCTGCTGGTGCTGGTGAACCTGTTGTCGCTCGGCATCATGAGCCAACCGGAATTGGCCACCTTGCAGAACCCGTCGCTGGCGGCAGTGCTGGAACATATCGTCGGCCCTTGGGGCGCGCTGTTGATCAGCATCGGCCTGGCTATTTCGCTATTGGGAGCGTTGCTGTCCTGGGCGCTGCTGTGCGCCGAAATCCTTTTCGCCACCGCTAAAGACAAGACGATGCCAGCCTTCCTGAAAAAAGAGAACGCCAACCATGTGCCGGTCAACGCACTGTGGCTGACCAACGTGATGATCCAGATTTTTCTGCTGATCACGCTGTTTTCCGCCGGTACTTACACCAGCCTGATCTACCTCGCCTCATCGATGATTCTGGTGCCGTATCTGTGGTCGGCGGCGTATGCGGTGTTGTTGAGCGGGCGAGGGGAAACCTATGAGCATGCTTCGGCCGAGCGCACGAAAGACTTGCTGATCGGTGGCATTGCCCTGTGTTATGCGGTTTGGTTGTTGTATGCCGGTGGCGTGAAATACCTGCTGCTCTCGGCGTTGTTGTATGCCCCGGGGGTGATTTTGTTTGCCCAGGCCAAGCGGGAGCAGGGCAAACCGCTGTTTACGTTGATGGAGAAAGGCATTTTCAGTTGTGTGGTCGCCGGGGCGGGGTTGGCGGCCTATGGGTTGTACAGCGGATTGTTGTCGTTGTGAGGTTGTTGCTGGCGTATCAACCGCCTTATGACTGGTCGGCGATGCTGGATTTTTTGTCGGCGCGGGCGGTGGTCGGAATGGAAACCGTGGCCGATGGGGTGTACTCGCGCAGCATTGCGTTGAACGGTGTTCACGGTGTGATTTCGGTCAGGCCAGGGGCGGGCGATGTGCTGGAAGTGACGCTGGATTTTCCTGATTCAGCGGCAGTACCGGAAATTGTTGCGCGGCTGCGGCGGATGTTTGATCTGGACGCAGATTTGCCAGCCATTCATCGACAACTGGCGGTTGATCCGTTGATGGCACGCTTGATTGCCGCGCGTCCGGGGCTGCGAGTACCCGGGGCTTGGGATGGGCTGGAATTGGCCATTCGTGCGGTGTTGGGACAACAGATTACCGTGGTCGCGGCGATCAGGTTGGCCGGGAAACTGGTGGTGCAATATGGACAGCCATTGCAGTCGCCGATGCCGGGGTTGAGTCATGTATTTCCTGATGCTTGCGCATTGGCAACAGCGAATCTGGCAATGTTGGGAATGCCGAAAAGTCGCGGTCGGACCTTGTCTGGCGTGGCTCAGGCGTTGCTGGATGATCCCCGGTTGTTTGAACCGGAACGGCCAGGTGGTGTGGCGCGGTTGCTGGCGTTGCACGGGATTGGTGACTGGACGGCGCAATACATTGCCTTGCGGCAATTGCGGCAGATGGATGCATTTCCGAGTGGGGATGTGGGGTTGATCAACTCGCTGGCGGCGCTGGAAGGTGGGGCGGTGACGGCTCGGGAGTTGTGGGTGAGGGCCGAGGCTTGGCGGCCCTATCGAGGGTATGCGGCGCAGGTGCTTTGGACATCGCTGAGCCGGCCGGATTGAGCTGAGCTGAGCTGAGATGTGTAGTGATTTTCCGGGCCTCTTCGCGGGCAAGCCCGCTCCCACAGTGACCGAGTTTCCTTGGAGGAATGCATCACATGTGGGAGCGGGCTTGCTCGCGAAGGGGCCCGGAGAGTCACCACCACTGCGCGCGATGGGAACCCAATTCACCGGCCGGCAGCGCCCACTGCAGCGGTGTCCCGGTTATTTTCAGCGGAACCTTCAACCGATGGGCCGGCCCCCAAGGTGTCTGCTCAATCAACAGCCCTTGATCGTTGTCATCCTCCGCCCGCAACGGCTCATCGGTCCCCGCGCCATGTTCAATCAGCAACCTGGCGGTCCGTGCCAACGACAACCTGGCCGACCCACCACGTCCCAATAACGTGATCGCCGCAGCCGCCATCAAATACCCGGTGGCGTGATCAAGCGCCTGCACCGGTAGCGGTGTCGGCTGGTTCGCTTTCTTCCACTGCATCCCCGCGTCGGCAATCCCGCTGCTCATCTGTACCAAACTGTCGAACCCTCGACGGTTCTGCCAGGGGCCGCTCCAACCGTAGGCGTTGAGGCACACATCAATCAGGCCCGGCGCCAGTTTTTGCCGCTCGGCGACGCCGTAACCCAACTTTTCCAGTGCATCGGCGCGGTAGCCGTGGAGCAGGATATCGGCGTCCTTGAGCAGGCATTCGAACGTCATGCGATCAGTCTTGTCGTGCAGGTTCAGGCGCGCACAACGTTTGCCCAAAGTGACTTCCGGCACCACGCCCGGTTCGTTCCAGGTCGGTGGGTCGATGCGCAAAACATCGGCACCGAGGCCTGCGAGAAAACGGCTGGCGATGGGGCCGGCCAACACGCGGGTCAAATCCAGCACCTTGATGCCCGCCAGCGGTTGCGCCACCGAACCCCGCCACGGCTTTGCATTTTCGCCGCTGTCGGCGCTGAACTGAATCAACGGCTCGGCATTCACCGCCACACCTTGGGGATGCGCTTGCCATTGCGCCCAGCTGCGCATTTCGGCCGCACAACCACCGGCATCGACTACGGCCTGTTCCAGATCACTTTTCACCCATTGCGCAACCTTGCTCGCCATCGCGGCGCGGTCGGCACAGGCGCCGAGCACGCTTTCAGCGGCGGCACGATGATGAGGTGCGTTGGTATGCAGGCGGATCCAGCCGTCCTTGGTCGCATAGTCGCCGGCGACCGGATCCCACAACGGTGGAACGCTCCAGCCCACGGGGCGGATCGACGTCGCGAACCAGAACGACGCCAGGCGGCGGTCGACGTCAAGAGTAGGCAAACGGCCGGTGTGTTGTTGCAGCCATTCACTGACAGCCTGACCGGCAGCGGCAATGCTCGCGCAGGCAAGGTCGGTGACGGCAAACGCCGAGGGCAGGGCGCCGCTCGAGGTGAACGGGATGGGTGTGTGGGGCAAGCCGAGTGCGGCTTGAATGGACGTGAGTAAATCAGTCATCTAAGGCCCTCCGGAGCGAGAGCCCGAGCATAGATCAAAATGTCACCTGTAGGCGCGGGGCTTGCCCGCGAAGAACGATAATGCGGTCTGTCTGAAAAACCGCAGCACTCCTTTCGCGGACAGGTCTCGCTCCTACAGGAGCAACAGCTACACCCGGAACTGGTCCATCAATTTCATCTGCTGGGTCGTCAGGGAGTTGAGCTGGCTGCTGATCTGTGCCGATTCGGTGGCCTGGCCGGTGAGGGTTTCGGTGACGGTGCGAATGGCCGAGACATTGCGATTGACCTCTTCGGCCACGGCGCTTTGCTGTTCGGCGGCGCTGGCGATTTGCAGGTTCATGTCGCTGATCACCGTGACTGCGTCACTGATTTTGCTCAACGCCTGGACCGCTTGCTGGATTTGCCCGGCGTTGCTGTGGGCCTGGGTCTGGCTCGAATGCATGGTAGCGACTACGCCGCGGGTGCCGGTCTGGATGCGCTCGATGACGATGCGAATTTCCTCCACCGAATCCTGGGTCCGTTTGGCCAGGTTGCGGACTTCATCGGCCACCACCGCAAAACCGCGACCGCTCTCGCCGGCACGCGCCGCTTCAATTGCCGCGTTGAGCGCCAGCAGGTTGGTCTGCTCGGCGATGCTGCGGATTACTTCCAGTACCGAACCGATCTGCTCGCTGTTGACCGCCAGCGCTTCGACTTCGGTCACGGCCTTGCTGACTTCTTCGGCCAGTTGATTGATGTCACGGGTGCTGCGCTCGATGATCGACATGCCATCGCGAGCCGACTGGTCGGCACCTTTGGCGGCATTGGCCGCGTTCGACGCACTGTTGGCGACGTCGTGAGCGGTGGCGCTCATTTCGTTGGAGGCGGTGGCGACCTGGTCGATTTCGCGGAACTGCACCTGCATGCCTTCGCTGGTCTGACGGGCGATTTCCGAAGACTGATCGGCGGTGCCACGGGCGTCGGTGATGCTTTGCTTGATCTGCGCGATGGTCGGTTGCAGCTTGTCGAGGAAGCGGTTGAACCAGCTGACCAGTTCGCCCAGTTCATCTTTCTTGCTGTAGTGCAGGCGTTGGGTCAGGTCACCGTCGCCGCTGGCAATTGCCTTGAGCATTTCGGCCACGCTGTTGATCGGCCGGGTCACGCCGGACGCGGTGAGCCAGATCAGCAACAGACCGGCCAGACCGGCAGCGACAGCCACCAGCACCGCTTTGATCGTGCCAGTTTGCTGGGCGTCATCGAGCACCGCCTGCAGCTTCACCGAGTCGGCCAACAGCACGTGTTTCGGCAGGTCGATCACCACGCCCCAGGCTTTGGAATCGCTGATCGGACTGACCGGATAAACCGCACGGATCAGGTCGCCCTGTTCGAGGATCTTCGGCATGCCGCCGCTGAGCAGTTGCAGGATGTCCTTGCCGTCTGCGCCCAGGGTCTGGCCGATGCTTTTGCCGACCTTGCTCGCGTCGACACTGTAGCCGGCCAGTACACCGCTGCCAGAGACGATCAGCATGTGCCCGGCGCTGTTGAACAGGTCACGTTGGGAGTCGACCGCGGCGGCTTGCAGGGCGTCGAGTGCGATGTCCACACCGACCACGCCGATGGATTTGCCGTCCACCAGCAGCGGTACGGAAATGGTGGTCATCAGCATTTCTTTGCCGCCGACGGTATCGGCATACGGATCCAGCAGGCAGGTGCGCTTGCTATCGCGAGGGCAGGTGTACCAGCTGTTGTAAGGCGTACCGCTGAGGCTCAGGGTGGTTTTGGTCATGTCGTCTTCGACCATGATCGTGTTGATCCCGGCGCCGCCGGCACGGCTCCAGTAACTGGCGAAACGACCGGCTTCGTTGGACTGGCGAGCCGCATCATTGGCGAACTCACTGTCCTTGCCATCAAGCCCGTTGGGCTCGAACGCCAGCCAGATCCCCAGCACCTTGCTGTTGCGCTCGAAGGCGGTTTTCAGGCTCTGGTTCAACTCTTCGCGCACGGCACCGGCCTCAAGGGAGCGTTTGCTGGCCATGGCCCGCATGTCCTTGATCTGATCGGCCAGGGCAGTCGCCACCAGCAGGCTTTCGCCAAATGTCTTCTGCACCCGCACCGCTTGCTCGGCGGCCTTGGCCTGGAGCAGGTTCTGCACGCTGGTAGTGAGCATCTTGCTGCTGGAGGCGCTGACCAGTTCATCGTTCTGATTGGTCTGGTAGATGTTCATGCCGACGATCAAAACGACCACGCCAAGCAGGCACAGACCGGACAGCAAGACGATTTTCAGGCGGATGGACAGAGAGTCGAACATAGGGCGATCTCGTGAATGGATGAGCTGTTGGCTGTGAGCCGAAGTCGACCCGAGTCGCCAAATCCATTCAGCGCCATTCAATGCGCATCGGCGTGGGCGGAGGTTGTATGAATGCAAGCCGACGAACGGCAGCAGGTAAACGTTTGCGCAGGAAAATGCCCTGAAAAGAACAAGAATTCAGGAGATTTTCGGCAACGATTCCGGTCGCGACCACAACCACAGATTGCCCAGACTCATGCCTGCAATTGCCAGGTAAATTGGCCAGCCGTGATCAAGCATCACCAGCATCAACCCCGCGCACAGCAGCATGCTGACAGTGGCACTAACCTTGGCTCGACGAGCGATGATTTTGCCGTTGCGCCAGTTGCACAGGATCGGCCCGAACAGCCGATGGTTTTCCAGCCAGGCACTCAGGCGTGGCGAACTCTTGGTGGCGGCCCAGGCGGCCAGCAGGATGAACTCGGTGGTCGGCAGGCCGGGGATGACGATGGCGATCAGGCCTATGCCCAGGCTGAGGTAGGCCAGTAGACCGAAAAGCAGTCGGGTGAGTTTTGAGGTGGTTGGGTGAGGCATCGGGCTCAAGGGTATGCTTCGAAGGCAAGATCGAATTCTTGCAGGCTTACTCAGTCCCTGTGGGAGCGGGCTTGCCTGCGATTGCGGTGTATCAGTCGACATGGATGTTGCCTGACCTACCGTCATCGCGGGCAAGCCCGCTCCCACAGGATATCGGTCTGGTTTCAGGCAGGTTCGGCTGTGGTCGAGTAGGCCTGTTCCAGCAATACGGTAAAGCGGTTGAACGCATCGATGGCGCCTTTCTCCACTTCGGCTTCTTCTTGAACGTTGAATTCCAGTGCGTCGAGAGTCCTGACGAAGCTTTTCCAGCCCTCAGCGCGGCCACCGGCCGGTTCGGCGAGATGACGAGCGCCAAAGGTTTCGCTCAACCCCAGACCCACCGCACGCTTGATCAGGAAAGCCGCACCGAGCTTCGAGCCTTCGGACACGAAGAGCCAGCCCAGGGCCTGGGCTTTTGTCGGATTATTCACGGCACCGGCAACCGGCTCCGGCACGTCGGTCTCCAGATCTGCCAGGTCAGCCTTGGCCGCTTCAGCACGGCAACGAGTCGGCAAGTCCGCAACGATGGCCGTCAGTTGTGCATCGTTGTACAGCGACACCAGTTCTGACTGGAACAAGTACTGCGCGACTACGAAACGCGCGAAGTTGGCCTGGGTTTCGAACGGTGCGTGGGCTTTGACCAACGCATCGAGTTTGCTGTGTGGCTCGTTCGTGATCTGGTTCAAACGTTGCGAACGCAAAGCAGGGCGTTGAGCAGTGTCCTGGGAAGTCATGAGAAGTCCTTGAGAAAAAGAGGCGCTTGGTAACGAGACGAACGGGACGGCGCCGGACAGTAAAAAAATCCCCGCGCTCCTGTGAAAAGAACACGGGGAGGGCACTGGGTCAGATGTCCCAGACCAGATTGACCGCGAAGTTGCGACCCGGTTGGGTCAGGCGATCAAGGTTGGCCGGTTGCGTCACCGAAGCTTCGCCGACGCTGTCGTAACCGCGCACGTCATCCCACTGCCAGTACTTCTTGTCGGTGAGGTTGTACAGGCCAGCGTTGAGGGTCAGATCGTCGGTCACCTTGTAGAAACCCGCCAGGTCGAGCACGCCATAGCCGGGGGTTTTGAACTGGGTGCTGGTGCCGTCCGGAGTGTTGAAGCTGGTGCTGTCGACCCGGGTCTTGCGTTTGACCAGGGTCCAGCTCAACAGGCCACCGTAGTTGTCCTGGTCATAACCCAGACCGAACACACCGGTCAGCGGGTTGATGCTGTTAAGCGGCTGGCCGCTGTCATCGTTGCGACCGTGCAGGTAGGCCACCGAGCCTTGGGTATAGAGGCCGGTCGGCGCGCCGAAGCTGTCCAGGTTCAGACGACCCTTGAGCTCCAGACCCTTGATGGTAGCGTGCTTGATGTTGTTGCTCTGGAACGTGGTTTCGGTGTAACCGGGGGTGATGGCGTTTTCGTCGATGAAGTCGCGGTATTTGTTGTAGAACACCGCCACATCGAAGGTGCCCGCCTCGAACTGGCCACGCAGGCCGGTTTCATAGCTCTTGCTCTTTTCCGGTTTCAGGTCGGGATTGGGCTCGACCTGATAGCCGCCAGACAGGTTTTCGAAGCGACCATACAAGGCTTTGGCGGTCGGCGTACGGAAGCCTTCGGCGTACTGGCCATACCAGGTGTAGTGGTCGTTGAAGCTGTAGGTGGTGCCGAATTTGGGTGACAGCCGATGCCAGGTCTTGGTGTCGTCGCTGACCACGCCGTTACCGCTCTGGTCGGCGGTGACCAGGAACTCATCGGTGATGTGCGGCTTGAGCTGGGTGTAGTCGTAGCGTGCGCCGGGCAGGAAGGTCCAGTTGTTCCAGCTGATCTCATCCTGGGCGAACAGGCTGTAGGTGTTGATGGTCGGATCCGGGAAATCGCTGGCCGGTTTCAGGGTGTCGGTGGCGCTGGCGGCACCGATGGTGCGGCAGCTGCCGGCCACGGTCAGGCAAGTGCCGCTGCCGGTACGCAGGCCGGTGACTTTGCTCTGTTTGAGGGTGGTGCCATAGGTAACTCGGTGGTCGGTGTCGGCGATGGCGAACGACTTGTCGGCCTGGGCATCGAACACCCATTGGCGATCCTTGTAGGTGGTTTCGCGGGTGCGCAGCACTGTGCGCGACGGCGCGTAGATTTCTTCGGTGCTCTGGTCGGTCTTGGCGATCTGGTAGTTCAGCGTCCACTTGATGTGATCGGCCAAGGCGCTGTCCAGGCCGAAGCTGTGCTCCAGGCCGAACCGCTCACGGGTGATGGTGTCGTTGCCGGTACGCGATTTATAGAAACCGAAACCGCGTCCCGCGTTGAACGGGCCGCCCACCGCGCTCAGCTGGTTGGTGTCGCGGTCATCCTTGTAGTGCTCGTAAGTCAGCCCGAAGCGCGAGTCGTCGGCGTAGTTCCAGCCCAGTTTGGCCAGCACGTTGGTGGTGCGCACGTCCTCGGGGTTGGCCCTGGAGCGGTTCAGGCCGGTGCCGCCGGTTTCGCCATAGGACTCTGTTTCATGGCCATTGCGCTGGCTCAGGTGCAGCAGGCCGTCGAACTCGCCGGTGCGGCCGGCCGCGGTGCCGGAGGTCAGCCAACTGTCATCGGCCGAACTGTAGCCAGTCTTCAGGCGCGCGCCGACGTCCTTGCCGGGTTTGATGATGTCGTCCGGGTCCAGGGTGTAGTAACTGACCGCGCCGCCGATGGCGCTGCTGCCGTATAGCACCGAAGCCGGGCCGCGGAGGATTTCCACACGCTTGACGATTTCCGGGTCGACATAGTTGCGGTTGGTCTGGGCATATGGGCCGTTGAAGAAACCGTCGGGCACTTGCACCCCATCGACCTGAGTCAACACGCGGTCACCGTCGATACCGCGGATGTTGTAGCCGGTGAGGCCGCTGCGCTGACCGGCACCCCCTACCGAAACGCCGGGCTCGTAACGCACCAGATCCTTGATGCTATTGACGTTGTTGCGGTCCAGCTCTTCGCGGGTATGGACGGTGACGGTGCTCGGCACGCTGGCCACGTCCTGTTCCTGCCGGGTGGCGCTGATGGTCACCTGTTGCAGATTGAGGGCGCCGCTGTTGCTGCGTTTTTCCAGCACGATGTTGTTATTGCCCAGTTTGCGATAGCTCAGGTTGGTCCCCACCAACAGGCGATCCAGGGCTTTTTCCGGCGGCAACGAACCCCGCACCCCCGGCGAGGCCACGCCTTCAGCCAGCTCGGCCGGCAAGCCGACTTGCCATCCGGTGACGGCGGTAAACGCATTGAGCGCCGACACCAGTGGCTGCTGGGCAATCGCGAACGAATAGTCGCCCATGTTGCGGCTCGGTTGCTCGGCGGTGGCGGCCATGAGCGGTGCGCTGCCGGCCATCAGGATGGCGGCGGTCAGCAGGGACAATACGCGTGAAGGTGAAGAGGACTGGCGGGTAAGGCGAGAGGACATCGATAGCGCTCCGTGTCGCACGAATCTTTATAGGTGCTGATCGGCATCGCGAGATGCGAATCAATTGCATTGGCTATAACGAGACGAACGAGCTTCGGCTATCGAGTAAAAATAATTCTCATTTAGTTCAAGATCACCAGCGCAGGGAATTCCTGGAGTCGTGCCGAGGTGATGTGCGCGAGGGAACGGACCACGTCCAGTGGCTGGTCAAGCCGGTAATTACCGGTGACGGCAACATCGGCCAACTGCTCGTTGGTGTTGATGATCCAGCCCGGATAGTAGCGCCGCAGTTCCGCCAGCACCTGGCTCAGCGGGCAGTTCTCGAACACCAGTCGGCCCTGGACCCAAGCCAGATCGGTGGCCGCATCGAGCCTGGCCGGACGGTCGAAACCGTTGGGGCCGATGCGGATACTTTCGCCGGCAGAGAGTCGCACGCGCGCGTCGTTACGCGTGGCGCGCAAATCGACATCGCCACGCTGCACCCGAACCTGGGCCACGCCGTCCAGATAGCGCACGGCAAACGCGGTATCGCGCACGCTGGCCTTGACCGGCCCGGCGTCGATCTCCAGCGGCTCAGCGCGATTGGCCGGCACTTCGAAAAACGCCTCGCCCTGATACAAACGGGCCACGCGCTGCTGATCGTTGATGGTGCTGGAAAACGCCGAATTGGTGTTCAGCAGGACTTTCGAGCCGTCCTCCAGTTGCAGGCGCTGGCGTTCACCGATCACGGTCAGATGATCTGCCTGAAGGCGCATCGGCAGATTGCTGAAACTGAACAACCCGAGAATCAGCACTGCTGCCGTGGCCAGCGGTCTCCAGTGCGGACGAAGACGCGACAGGACGGTCACTTTCGGCGGCTGGGCGGCCAGGTTTTGCGCGCATTGCGTAACCTGCGGGCCGTCCCAGATCGCCTGCGCCTTGGCAAACGCCTCGGCATGCAACGGGTCGGCGTCGAGCCAGTCATGGAATTGTCGGGTCTGTTCTTCGCTCGGACTGCCCAACACGATGAGCCAGTCCAGCGCCTGGTCCATTGCGCTGGCGGAGTCCCGCGCCGGGGAGGGCGGAGGGGAGCGATGGGTGTCCGTCACGGTGTTTCCTCGGCAGTGTCTGTGCACGGCTGTTTTTTAGTGAAGCTCGAAGTGGGGCAAGAGTAGCAAAGCCTGCGCGTGAAAATCTGCCGCCTCAGTCGCCGTTTAGCCGCTGTGCGATACCGATGCAGATCGCCATGATCAGCTTCAGCTCCTTTTGCACGGTGCTCAACGACACGCCAAGCTTCTCGGCAATTTCCAGATAACTGTGCCCGTGCAGGCGACTGAGGATGAAAATCTGCTGCTGACGAGGGCTGAGTTCACTGAGGCTCACGTTCAAGCGTTCGAGCAACTGTTCGGCATGAGCGGCATCTTCGGCGCTACTGACGGGTGAGGCGACGCTTTGCACCACGTCCAGCGGCACGTCGTCGAGCATCGTGCGGGACTGGATGCGTCGCGCGCGCAAATGGTCCAGCGCCAGGTTGCGGGCGGTCTGGAATACGAAGGGTTCAAGGTGATCGATGGCCCGCTCGCTGAGCGCTCGGGTGACGCGCAGGTAGGTTTCCTGCAAGAGGTCTTCGGCGGTGCTGTGATTGTTGACCATCCGCTCCAGCGTGCGCAGCAGCGAAACGCGCTGGGCGATGAAGATGTGATTGAAGCGCGATTGACTCACGGGAGAACCTGATCCATTTCGAGCAAATGATAATGCTTATCATCCGCTCGAATGGTCAAGTGCTGATTTGTGACGCTTTACCCACGCCCCAGCAGATAGGTTGCGTAATCCGGGATGCGGTGTTCGTGAGCCTGATCCATCAACGGACTACTGAGCAGGTAATCGGCGCTGCACTCGTTGCAGGCCACCGGGATGTTCCACACCGCCGCGACTCGCAGCAGCGCCTTGATATCCGGGTCGTGGGGTTGCGGTTCGAACGGGTCCCAGAAGAACACCAGCATGTCGACCCGCTGCTCGGCGATTCGCGCGCCGAGTTGCTGGTCGCCGCCCAGCGGACCGCTGATCATGCTTTCCACCGGCAGGTCGAGGCGTTGTTGCAACAACAACCCCGTCGTGCCGGTGGCGACCAGTTCATGCTGTGCGAGCTTGTCTTTCTGCCGCTCGGCCCAATCCAGCAAAAATACTTTGCAGTGATCGTGGGCAACCAGGGCGATACGCTTGCGCGCCGCCAAGGTTTTTTGCGTAAAGCTGATACCGATCATCGCTTGCTTCTCCCAGGCGTAATGCGCCGCGTAGGGGCTGCGTCGACACAGCTGTTTATTCAGCGTTGCAGAGCGCCAGGCAGTTATCGAGCATGCGGTTGGAGAAGCCCCACTCGTTGTCGTACCAGGCCAGCACTTTGAGCAGCTTGCCGCTGGACTTGGTGTGGTTGGCGTCGAAAATCGACGACAGCGGGTTGTGGTTGAAGTCGCTGGAAACCAGCGGCAGGGTGTTGTAGCCGAGAATTTTCGAGTGCTGGCTGGCTTGTTTGAGCATCGCGTTGACTTCATCGGCCGACGCTTCACGCTTGAGCTGCACGGTCAGGTCCACCAGCGACACGTTGATCACCGGAACACGCACCGCCATGCCGGTCAGTTTGCCCGCCAGTTCCGGCAGCACCAGGCCGACCGCTTCAGCGGCGCCGGTCTTGCTCGGGATCATGTTCTGGGTGGCGGAACGGGCGCGGTACGGGTCGGTGTGATAGACGTCGGTCAGGTTCTGGTCGTTGGTGTAGGCATGGATGGTGGTCATCAGACCGCTTTCGATGCCCAGCTCGCGGTGCAGCACCTGGGCCACCGGGGCCAGGCAGTTGGTGGTGCACGAGGCGTTGGAAATGATCTGGTGCGATTGGCGCAGAATGTCGTGGTTAACCCCATAAACCACGGTGGCGTCGGCGCCTTTGGCCGGGGCCGAGATAATCACTTTGCGCGCGCCGGCCGTAATATGCGCGGCGGCTTTGGCACGGTCGGTGAACAGACCGGTGCATTCGAACACGACGTCGACCTTTTCCGCGGCCCAAGGCAGTTCGGCCGGGTTGCGAATGGCGCTGACCGAAATACGGTCGCCGTTGACGGTCAGGCTTTCCTGATCGTGCTGGACATCGGCATCGAATGTGCCGTGAACGGTGTCGTACTTGAGCAGATGAGCATTCATCGAGCTGTCGCCCAGGTCGTTGATCGCTACGATCTGCAGATCCTGACGATAGCCTTGGGTATACAGTGCGCGCAGGACATTACGGCCAATACGGCCAAAACCATTGATTGCAATTCGAAGAGTCATTTACAGCGCCGCCGTCGTTTTGTTGTTGGAATTACAAGATTATTCGCAAAAAAATAGAAAACAAGCCTTTTTAGTGGCAATATTTTGTTTTATCTACAACGAGTGACCTGAATCAACTGGTCCGAATGATCAAGAAAACCGTCTGTCACCCCGATCACAGCGGTACTTGGTCAGCATAGACAATCAGGTCGCCACATCCGTTAGCCTGGAGTTCTACACATGCATCCCCGCGTCCTTGAGGTCACCGAACGGCTTATCGCCCGCAGCCGCACCACGCGTGAGGCTTACCTTGCATTGATCCGCGGCGCCGCCAGCGACGGCCCGATGCGCGGCAAGCTGCAATGCGCCAACTTCGCCCATGGCGTAGCCGGGTGTGGCAGCGACGACAAGCACAGCCTGCGGATGATGAACTCCGCGAACATCGCGATTGTTTCGTCATATAACGACATGCTCTCGGCGCACCAGCCGTACGAAGTCTTCCCGGAACAGATCAAAAAAGCCCTGCGCGAAATCGGCTCCGTCGGCCAGTTCGCCGGTGGCACCCCCGCGATGTGCGATGGCGTGACCCAAGGCGAGCCGGGCATGGAACTGAGCCTGCCGAGCCGCGAAGTGATCGCGTTGTCCACTGCTGTGGCGCTGTCCCACAACATGTTCGACGGCGCGTTGATGCTCGGCATCTGCGACAAGATCGTGCCGGGCCTGATGATGGGCGCGCTGCGGTTCGGTCATCTGCCAACGATCTTCGTGCCGGGCGGGCCGATGGTGTCGGGCATCTCCAACAAGCAGAAAGCCGATGTGCGTCAGCGCTACGCCGAAGGCAAGGCGACGCGCGAAGAGCTGCTGGAATCGGAGATGAAGTCCTACCACAGCCCTGGCACCTGCACCTTCTACGGCACCGCCAACACCAACCAGTTGCTGATGGAAGTCATGGGCCTGCACTTGCCGGGCGCCTCTTTCGTCAACCCGAACACCCCGTTGCGCGATGCCCTGACCCGCGAAGCGGCGCACCAGGTCACCCGCTTGACCAAGCAGAGCGGCGACTTCATGCCGATCGGCGAAATCGTCGACGAGTGTTCGCTGGTCAACTCCATCGTGGCCCTGCACGCCACCGGCGGCTCGACCAACCACACCCTGCACATGCCGGCTATCGCGATGGCCGCGGGCATTCAGTTGACCTGGCAGGACATGGCCGACCTCTCCGAGGTGGTGCCGACCCTGAGCCACGTGTACCCGAACGGCAAAGCCGACATCAACCACTTCCAGGCGGCGGGCGGCATGTCGTTCCTGATCCGCGAACTGCTGGAAGCCGGCTTGCTTCACGAAAACGTCAACACGGTGCTGGGCCACGGCCTGAGCCGCTACACCATGGAACCGTTCCTCGAAAACGGCGAGCTGGTCTGGCGCGAAGGCCCGATCGAAAGCCTCGACGAAACCATCCTGCGTCCGGTCGCTCGCGCATTCTCGCCAGAGGGGGGCTTGCGCGTAATGGAAGGCAACCTCGGCCGTGGCGTAATGAAGGTCTCGGCGGTCGCTTTGGAAAACCAGGTCGTCGAAGCACCGGCCATGGTGTTCCAGGATCAGCAGGACCTGGCCGATGCATTCAAGGCCGGTTTGCTCGAGAAGGATTTTGTCGCGGTGATGCGCTTCCAGGGGCCGCGTTCCAATGGCATGCCGGAGCTGCACAAGATGACGCCGTTCCTCGGCGTGTTGCAGGATCGCGGCTTCAAAGTCGCGTTGGTGACTGACGGGCGTATGTCCGGCGCCTCGGGGAAAATCCCGGCGGCGATTCACGTCAGCCCCGAAGCTTATGTGGGCGGCGCTTTGGCGCGGGTGCAAGAGGGCGATATCATCCGCGTCGATGGCGTCAAAGGCACCCTGGAGCTTAAGGTGGACGCCGAAGAATTCGCAGCGCGCGAACCTGCCAAGGGTCTGTTGGGCAACAACATTGGCAGCGGTCGCGAACTGTTTGGTTTCATGCGCATGGCCTTCAGCTCCGCAGAGCAAGGCGCCAGCGCCTTTACTTCTGCCCTGGAGACGCTTAATTGAAACTGGCTCTGGTCGGTGACATCGGTGGCACCAACGCACGTTTCGCGTTGTGGAAAAACCAGCAGCTGGAATCGGTCCAGGTGCTGGCGACGGCAGACCACGCCAGCCCGGAGGAGGCCATTGCGCTCTACCTGAGCGGCCTCGGTCTGGCGCCGGGTTCGATCGGTTCGGTGTGCCTGTCGGTGGCGGGTCCGGTGAGTGGCGATGAATTCAAATTCACCAACAATCACTGGCGACTCAGTCGCCAGGGGTTCTGCAAGACCTTGCAGGTGGATCAACTGCTGCTGGTCAACGATTTCTCGGCGATGGCGCTGGGCATGACCCGCTTGCAACCGGGTGAATTTCGGGTGGTCTGCGAAGGCACGCCGGAACCGTTGCGGCCGGCGGTGGTGATCGGTCCTGGCACTGGCCTGGGCGTGGGCACCTTGCTCGATCTGGGCGAGGGCCGTTTTGCCCCGCTGCCGGGGGAGGGCGGTCACGTCGACCTGCCACTGAGCAGCCCGCGAGAAACCCAACTGTGGCAACACATATTCAATGAGATCGGCCATGTCAGCGCTGAAACGGCATTGAGTGGCAGTGGTTTGCCGCGGGTCTACCGGGCGATCTGCGCGGTGGACGGTCACACGCCTGTGCTCGACACGCCTGAGGCGATCACAAAGGCCGGGCTGGCGGGCGATCCGATTGCCCTGGAAGTGCTCGAGCAGTTCTGCTGCTGGCTCGGTCGCGTGGCTGGCAACAATGTGCTGACCACCGGTGCACGGGGTGGTGTGTACATCGTCGGCGGGGTGATTCCACGGTTTGCCGATTTCTTCATCGAAAGCGGTTTCGCCCGCTGTTTTGCCGACAAGGGTTGCATGAGCGATTACTTCAAAGGCATTCCGGTGTGGCTGGTGACGGCGCCGTATTCCGGCCTTGTTGGTGCGGGTGTGGCGCTGGAGCAATCCATTCCAGCCTGAAATGCAATCAAATGTGGGAGCGGGCTTGCTCGCGAAAGCGGTCTATCAGTCAACCAAGATGTTGAATGTGATGGCCCCTTCGCGAGCAAGCCCGCTCCCACAGTAGTTCTGCAGTGTTTGTAGATTCGGTGCTTAAGGCATAATCCTCCACAACACAAACAACAAGGACGCCGCCCCGTGAGCTCAGTCAACAAGTCGATTTTGTTGGTCGATGACGATCAAGAGATACGCGAGTTGCTGGACACCTACCTGACCCGCGCCGGTTTCCAGGTCCGTACCACGCCCGATGGTGCAGGCTTTCGTCAGGCCTTGAACGAGGCACCGAGCGATCTGGTGATTCTCGACGTGATGCTGCCGGACGAAGATGGCTTCAGCCTCTGCCGCTGGATCCGCCAGCACCCGCGTCAGGCCCATGTGCCGATCATCATGCTCACCGCCAGTTCCGACGAGGCCGACCGCGTCATCGGCCTGGAACTGGGCGCAGACGACTACCTCGGCAAACCCTTCAGCCCCCGTGAATTGCAGGCGCGCATCAAAGCCTTGTTGCGCCGCGCGCAGTTCGGTCAGGAGCGTTCCGGCAGTGAAGTGCTGGCCTTCGATGACTGGCGGCTGGACATGGTCAGCCATCGGCTGTTCCATATCGACGGCGAGGAAGTGATTCTCTCGGGCGCCGATTTCGCGCTGCTGAAACTGTTCCTCGATCACCCTCAGGAAATCCTCGATCGCGACACCATCGGCAACGCCACCCGTGGCCGTGACCTGATGCCGCTCGATCGCATCGTCGACATGGCAGTCAGCCGTTTGCGCCAGCGCCTGCGCGACACCGAAAAACCGCCACGGCTGATCCGTACCGTGCGGGGCAGCGGCTACCAACTGGCCGCCAATGTGGTTGCCGGCAATGGCCACTGAGTTCCTGCGCAAGCTCGCCGGGCGGGTGCCGGTACCGCGCTCGCTGCTCGGGCGCATGTTGCTGCTGACCCTGCTGGCGGTACTGTTCGCCCAGGCGTTGTCGAGCGTCATCTGGGTGTCGCAATTGCGCGCCACGCAGCTCGAAGGCCTGGTCACCAGTGCCCGCAGCCTGGCCCATTCGATGACGGCCAGCGTCAGTTATTTCCGTTCGTTGCCGGTGGCGTTCAGGCCGCTGGTGCTCGATCAGTTACGCAGCATGGGCGGCACCCGGTTTGTGGTGACGCTCAACGACAAACCCTTGGGCATGGAAGTGCTGCCGATCACCCCGCGCAAAGAGGCGGTGCTCAGAGCAGTGGACGAAGTGCTGCGCCAGTCGTTGGGCCAGGACACCGATATCTCGGTGACCTTCGTCAGCCCCGAAGACCTGCGGATTTTCAACGGCGGCCTGAAACTCGATGAGTTGCCGCGCTCCTGGGCGCATTACGCGTTGACCCTGGAGCCGGTGAACCCGCCGGTGCTGGTCACGCAAATCCAGATGGCACCGGGGGAATGGCTGTACATCGCCTCCCTGTTGCCCGAGCCCTACACCAGTCTTGAGGAACAAGGCCTGCCGGCGCAGCAGGTCTGGTTCATCGTGCTCACCAGCGGTTTCCTGCTGCTGTTCATCGGCCTGTTGGTGCACTGGCAGAGTCGACCGCTCAAGCGATTGGCCCGGGCTGCGCGGGACATGTCTCTGGGGGCTGAAGTCGAACCGGTGGCCGAGGGTGGCGGCAGTGAAGTGGTGGAAGTGGGTCGCGCCTTCAACGCGATGCGTGAGCGCATCAGCCGTTACCTGACTGAACGCAGCCAGTTGTTCAGCGCAATTTCCCATGACTTGCGCACGCCGATTACCCGGCTGCGATTGCGGGTGGAATTGCTTGAAGACGAAAAACTGCAAGCCAAGTTCGGCCGTGATCTGGATGAGCTGGAGTTGCTGGTAAAGGGCGCGTTGCAATGCGTGAAAGACACCGACATCCACGAGAACATCGAGCCGGTGGATCTCAATCATGTGCTCGACTGCCTGGTGGAACCGTATCTGGCGCCCAACGGCAATGGCCGCGTGACTCAGCATGGCCGGGCGTTGGCGCCGTATCCCGGCAAGCCACTGGCGCTCAAGCGTTGCATCGGCAACCTGATCGACAACGCCTTGAAATATGGGCAGAACGCGCATCTGCATATCGATGACGATGAGAGCGCGTTTGTCCTGCATGTCGACGATGAAGGGCCGGGCGTGCCGGAGCAGCGTCTGGAGCAGGTGTTCGAACCGCACTTCCGCTTGGCCGGACAGCAGCAGGGTTATGGCTTGGGGCTGGGGATTGCGCGCAACATTGCCCATAGCCATGGCGGTGAAGTCAGCCTGCAAAACCTGCGTGAAGGCGGGTTGCGTGTGACGTTGCAGTTGCCGCGTAGTGTTGATTAGCGGCACCGCGTTATCGTTCTTCGCGAGCAAGCCCGCTCCCACATTGGATTTGTGTACGACGCAGAACCACTGTGGGAGCGGGCTTGCTCGCGAAGGCGTCAGTCCCTTCAATACATCCCTCAAGGCAAATGTCACAACTCGGTGACATAACTCGCCCCCTTCGTTACCTGCCCGCCAACGCCCGTTGTTTAGACTGCCCCCAGTCATAACAACAAAAAAGGTCTTCCCATGGACACCTTCCAACCTGCCTTCAGCAGTTGGCTGAATGCACCTGCCCATCAGCAATGGCTCGCCGCCGAAGGCCTGCGCCTGCTGGCATTCGCCAAGGCTGCAAAGCTTGCCGAAGGCTTCGGCAATCTCGATGAAAAGGGTCGCCTGGCGGCCAACGCGCAAGCCGAAACCATGAACACCGCGCGTATGACCCACAGCTTCGCCATGGCCCACATCCAGGGCCTGCCGGGTTTCGCCGAGCTGGTGGATCACGGCATCCAGGCTCTCAGCGGGCCGCTGCGTGATGCCGAACACGGTGGCTGGTTCGCCACGCCCGAACACCGCGACGGCAATACCGGCAAAGCCGCTTACTTGCATGCCTTCGTGGCGTTGGCCGCGAGTTCTGCAGTGGTCGCCCAGCGCCCCGGCGCACAAGCGCTGCTGGACGATGCAATCCACATCATCGACAGTCATTTCTGGAGCGAGGAGGAGGGCGCCATGCGCGAGTCCTTTAACCGCGACTGGAGCGTCGAGGAAGCCTATCGCGGCGCCAACAGCAACATGCACGCCACCGAAGCCTTTCTCGCCTTGGCCGATGTCACCGAGGACAACCGCTGGCTGATTCGCGCCCAGCGTATCGTCGAGCGCGTCATTCATGATCACGCCGCGGTCAATGACTATCTGGTGGTCGAGCATTTCGACCGCGACTGGCAGCCGTTGCGTGACTACAACTACGACAACCCGGCTGACGGATTCCGCCCTTACGGCACCACGCCGGGCCATGGTTTTGAATGGGCGCGGCTGTTGCTGCATCTTGAAGCGGCGCGGGTGCAGGCCGGGATACTTACACCGGGCTGGCTGGCAACCGATGCGCAAAAACTCTTCGACCACAATTGCCGTCACGGTTGGGATGTCGACGGCGCGCCGGGGATTGTCTACACCCTCGACTGGGACAATCGCGCAGTGGTTCGTCATCGCCTGCACTGGACGCACGCCGAAGCCAGTGCCGCCGCCAGTGCGCTGCTCAAACGCACCGGTGATGAGCAATACGAGCGCTGGTACCGACTGTTCTGGGAATTCTGTGACAGTCATTTCATCGACCGTTGCGATGGCAGTTGGCACCATGAACTCGATCCGCTGAACCGTCCGAGCGCCGATATCTGGGCCGGCAAACCCGACCTCTATCACGCCTGGCAAGCCGTTTTGATTCCGCGCCTGCCGCTGGCGCCGAGCATGGCCATTGCGCTGGCGCAGTTGTCCCAGAGCGTTGCTGTGTAACCAGCTATGTAACCATGTGGTGACATTCGCGCGTCCCTTCGTTACCTGCGAAGGGGCATACCCTGTTTAGAATCCTATGCAGCGCAAGCACCAGACTTGCATGCATAACAACAAGAAAGGTACTACTAGATGAATGCGATTTCTCGCCTCGCTACTGTCATTTCTCTCGCTTCACTGCTTCCTGTTGCTGCATTCCCCGTCAGTGCCCTTGCCGCCGATGCCAAAGGTTCGGTGGAAGTCGTTCACTGGTGGACGTCTGGTGGTGAAAAAGCAGCCGTCGATGTGCTCAAGGCCCAAGTCGAAAAAGACGGTTTCACCTGGAAGGACGGCGCAGTTGCCGGCGGTGGCGGCTCCACGGCCATGACCGTACTCAAAAGCCGCGCCGTGGCCGGTAACCCGCCGGGCGTTGCCCAGATCAAGGGGCCGGACATCCAGGAGTGGGGCAGCACTGGCCTGCTCAGCACCGACACCCTCAAAGAGGTTTCCAAGTCCGAAGGCTGGGATAACCTGCTGATCAAGAAAGTCTCCGACACCGTGAAATACGAAGGCGATTACGTCGCCGTGCCGGTGAACATCCACCGCGTCAACTGGCTGTGGATCAACCCGGAAGTCTTCAAGAAAGCCGGGATCGACAAAGCGCCAACCACCCTCGAAGAATTCTATGCCGCTGGCGACAAGCTCAAAGCCGCCGGCTTCATCGCACTCGCTCACGGCGGCCAGCCGTGGCAGGACAGCACCGTGTTTGAAGACGTGGTGCTCTCGGTCATGGGCGCAGATGGTTACAAGAAAGCCCTGGTCGACCTGGACCAGAAAACCCTCTCAGGCCCCGAGATGGCCAAGGCCTTTACCGAGTTGAAAAAAGTCACCGGCTACATGGACCCGAACCGCGCCGGTCGTGACTGGAACATCGCTGCCGCCGACGTCATCAACGGCAAGGCCGGCATGCAGATGATGGGCGACTGGGCCAAGAGCGAATGGACCGCCGCGAAGAAAGTCGCGGGCAAGGACTACCAGTGCGTGCCATTCCCGGGCACCGAAAAAGCCTTCACCTACAACATCGACTCAATGGCTGTGTTCAAGCTCAAAGCCGATCGCAAAGGCGACATCGCCGCCCAGCAAGACCTGGCCAAGGTCGCTCTGGGCAAAGACTTCCAGAAAGTCTTCAGCATCAACAAAGGCTCGATCCCGGTGCGTACCGACATGCTCAACGACATGAGCGGTCTGGGCTTCGATGCCTGCGCTCAAGCATCCGCCAAGGACTTCCTGGCTGACGAGAAGACCGGCGGCCTGCAACCGAGCATGGCGCACAACATGGCCACGTCCCTGGCCGTGCAGGGCGCGATCTTCGATGTGGTCACCAACTTCATGAACGACAAGAACGCTGACCCGGCCAAGGCCAGCGCGCAACTGGCGTCGGCCGTCAAAGCCGCCCAGTAATCCCTGACGCCGCGTGACCCCTGTGGGAATGGGTTTATGTGGGAGTCAGGCTTGCCCGCGATGCAGGCGATTCGGTTTAACTTCAAACCGCGTTGATGCCATCGCAGGCAAGCCAGCTCCCACAGAAGCCCGCTCCCACAAGGGATCGCCGTGCCGATTTCATTCCTCTTCACCTGGATTATCCCGATGAGCTCTGTGGCGGTTTTCAGCAAAGCCTCACCGTTCGACGCATTGCAGCGCTGGCTTCCCAAGCTGGTTTTGGCGCCAAGCATGCTGATCGTCCTGGTTGGTTTTTACGGTTACATCATCTGGACATTTGTTCTGTCCTTCACCAATTCCAGCTTCATGCCGAGCTACAAGTGGGTCGGCCTGCAGCAATACATCCGCCTGATGGACAACGATCGCTGGTGGGTCGCGAGCAAGAACCTCGCGGTGTTCGGCGGCATGTTCATCGGCATCAGCCTGGTGCTGGGGGTGTTCCTCGCCGTGCTGCTGGATCAGCGCATTCGCAAGGAAGGCTTCATCCGCACCGTTTACCTGTACCCGATGGCGCTCTCGATGATCGTTACCGGTACCGCATGGAAATGGCTGCTCAACCCAGGCCTGGGTCTGGACAAAATGCTGCGTGACTGGGGCTGGGAAGGCTTCCGTCTCGACTGGCTGGTGGATCAGGATCGCGTGGTGTATTGCCTGGTGATCGCCGCTGTGTGGCAAGCCTCCGGGTTTGTGATGGCGATGTTCCTGGCCGGCCTGCGTGGCGTCGATCAATCGATCATCCGCGCGGCGCAAGTCGACGGTGCGAGCCTGCCGACCATCTACCTGAAGATCGTACTGCCGAGCCTGCGCCCGGTGTTCTTCAGCGCTTTCATGATCCTGGCGCACATCGCGATCAAGAGTTTCGACCTGGTGGCGGCGATGACCGCGGGTGGCCCGGGCTACTCGTCCGACCTGCCGGCGATGTTCATGTACTCCTTCACTTTCAGCCGTGGCCAGATGGGCATTGGTTCGGCGAGCGCCATGATGATGCTCGGCGCGATCCTGGCGATTCTGGTGCCGTACCTGTACTCCGAATTGCGAGGCAAACGCCATGAGTAATCAACTTGGCAAACCGGGCATCAGCTTTAGCCGCATCGCGATCTACGCAACTCTGTTGCTGGCCGCGGCGATCTATTTGATCCCGCTGGTGGTGATGCTGCTGACCAGTTTCAAATCCCCGGAAGACATCCGCACCGGCAACCTGTTGAGCCTGCCGCAAGTGATTGATGGCATCGGCTGGATCAAGGCCTGGGACAGTGTCGGCAGTTACTTCTGGAACTCGGTGAAAATCACCGTGCCGGCGGTACTGATCTCTACGTTCATCGGTGCCATGAACGGTTACGTGCTGTCGATGTGGCGCTTCCGTGGATCGCAACTGTTCTTCGGCCTGTTGTTGTTCGGTTGCTTCCTGCCGTTCCAGACCGTGCTGCTGCCAGCCTCGTTCACCCTCGGCAAGATCGGCCTGGCCAACACCACCACGGGCCTGGTGCTGGTGCACGTGGTCTACGGCCTGGCGTTCACCACGCTGTTCTTCCGCAACTACTACGTGAGCATTCCGGATGCGCTGGTCAAGGCAGCGCGGCTGGATGGCGCGGGCTTCTTCACGATTTTCTGGAAGATCCTGCTGCCGATGTCGATCCCGATCGTGATGGTCTGCCTGATCTGGCAGTTCACTCAAATCTGGAATGACTTCCTGTTCGGCGTGGTCTTCGCCAGTGGCGATGCCCAGCCGATTACCGTGGCCCTGAACAACCTGGTCAACACCAGCACCGGGGCCAAGGAATACAACGTTGATATGGCCGCCGCGATGATCGCCGGGCTGCCGACACTGCTGGTCTACATATTCGCTGGCAAGTATTTCCTGCGTGGGCTGACGTCCGGCGCGGTCAAGGGGTAGAACATGGCAACTCTCGAATTACGCAACGTCAACAAGACTTACGGTGCCGGTTTGCCGGACACCCTGAAAAACATCGAACTGAAGATCAATGACGGTGAGTTCCTGATCCTGGTCGGTCCATCGGGCTGTGGTAAGTCCACGCTGATGAACTGCATCGCGGGTCTGGAAAACATCAGCGGCGGCGCGATTCTGGTGGACGACGCCGACATCAGCGGCATGAGCCCGAAAGATCGCGACATTGCCATGGTGTTCCAGTCCTACGCGCTGTACCCGACCATGAGCGTGCGGGACAACATCGCGTTCGGCTTGAAGATTCGCAAAATGCCCACCGCCGAAATCGACGAAGAAGTCGCTCGCGTAGCCAAGCTGCTGCAAATCGAACACCTGCTCAGCCGCAAACCGGGTCAGCTTTCCGGCGGTCAACAACAGCGCGTGGCGATGGGCCGGGCGCTGGCACGGCGGCCGAAGATTTACCTGTTCGACGAACCGCTGTCCAACCTCGACGCCAAGCTGCGGGTCGAGATGCGCACCGAAATGAAACTGATGCACCAGCGTCTGAAAACCACCACGGTCTACGTGACCCACGACCAGATCGAAGCCATGACCCTGGGCGACAAAGTGGCGGTGATGAAGGACGGGATCATTCAGCAGTTCGGCACGCCGAAAGACATCTACAACAACCCGGCCAACCTGTTCGTGGCGAGCTTCATCGGTTCGCCGCCGATGAACTTCATCCCGCTGCGTTTGCAGCGTAAGGACGGTCGTCTGGTGGCGCTGCTCGACAGCGGTCAGGCGCGCTGCGAATTGCCGCTGGGCATGCAGGACGCCGGGCTCGAAGACCGCGAAGTGATCCTCGGCATGCGCCCGGAGCAGATCGTGCTGGCGGGCAGCGAGCCGAATGGTTTGCCGACCATTCGCGCCGAAGTGCAGGTCACCGAACCGACCGGTCCCGACACCCTGGTGTTCGTCAACCTCAACGACACCAAAGTCTGCTGCCGCCTGGCACCGGACGTCGCGCCGGCCGTGGGCGAGACCCTGACCCTGCAATTCGATCCATCGAAAGTGCTGTTGTTCGATGCCAAGACCGGTGAACGCCTGGGGGTGGCCGGCCTGCCGAAAACCGAAGCTCACAGCGCCAACGTAGCCCAATTCAAAGGCCGCTGAATAATCAAATGTGGGAATGGGGTTGTGTGGGAGCCGGGCTTGCCCGCGATACAAGCGACTCGGTTCAACGTTGAATCGAGTTGATGCCATCGCAGGCAAGCCAGCTCCCACAAAAGCCCGCTCCCATTGGGGGATTTGTGGCGGATGCACGCCATCCGTCACAACCGTTGTAAACCGCGTTAGATAAAAACAGTTAATAACAATAAAGACGAGGATGTAGGGATGAAGAAGAAGAACAACGCTCAGCTTATCTGCCAATTGTCAGCGCTTGCGATGATGACGATGGCCGGTAGCGCACACGCGGCTGACGCGTTCAGTGCCGACTCGCAGTGGATGACCGGGGATTGGGGCGGCGAGCGGACCAGGCTGATCGAGCAAGGTATCGACATCAAGGCCGACTACGTTGGTGAAGTGGGCGCCAACCTGCATGGCGGCTACAACGACGACAAGACGGCACGTTACGCCGACCAGTTTGGCTTGGGCGTGGCGCTGGACCTGGAAAAACTGTGGGGCTGGGATAACACCCAGGCGAAGATCCAGCTCACCAACCGTAACGGTGAGAACATCTCTAATGACCGTGTCGGCGACCCGCGTGCCGGCACCTTGAGTTCCTCCCAGGAAGTCTACGGCCGTGGCCATATGGTCCGTCTGACCCAATTGTGGATCAAGCACCAGTTCCTCGACGGTAAACTGGACGTCAAGGCCGGTTACTTCGGCGAAGGCGAAGACTTCAACACCTTCCCTTGCGAGTTCCAGAACCTGGCGTTCTGCGGTTCCCAAGTGGGTAACTGGGCGACCAACATCTGGTACAACTGGCCGGTCATGCAGGCAGCGGTTCGCGTGAAGTACAACATCACGCCCGAGTTCTATGCGCAGATCGGCGCGTACAACCAGAACCCGTCGCAACTTGAGCACGGTAACGGCTTCAAGCTCAGCGGCAGTGGTACCGAGGGCACCGTCTTGCCGGTTGAATTGGTCTGGTCGCCGAAGGTCAACAACCTGCCGGGCGAATACCGTGTCGGTTACTACAAGAGCACTGCCAACGCCGATGACGTGCGTAAAGACGACAACGGCGACGATGCGGCAACCAGCGGTAATGCCTATCGCAGTCACGATAGCAAGCACGGCTACTGGTTCGTGGCGCAGCAACAACTCACCACGCATAACGGTGATGCTTCACGTGGTCTGAACATCGCGGCCAACGCCACTTTCCACGACAAGGACACCAACATCGTCGACAACTACCAGTCGCTGATGTTCGTGTACAAAGGCCCGTTCGATGCGCGCCCTAAAGATGATGTCGGGATCGGTTTTGCCCGTATCCATGTCAACGAAGATGTGAAGAAAAACGCCGAGTTGGTCAACGCCGCCAATGGTGTCAGCGACTACAACGATCCGCTGTTTTCGCCCCTGCGTTCCACCGAGTACAACTACGAGATCAACTACGGTTTCCACGTTACCAACTGGCTGACCGTCCGTCCTAACCTGCAATACATCACTCACCCGGGCGGTGTGGATGAAGTCGACAACGCTCTGGTGGCCGGTCTGAAAATTCAGTCGGTGTTCTGACGCTGTTGCGATAAGCTCCTCTCTATGTGCGCATTTTTGCGGACGGCCATGGCTGTCCGCTTTTTTTTGGGGGCAGCGCACCCCTTGGACAGATCGTTCCCACGCTCTGCGTGGTAACGCCGCTCTGGACGCTCTGCGTCCATCGTATGTGACGCAGAGCGTCACGGGATGCATTCCCACGCAGAGCGTGGGAACGATCAGGTAGAAAAATGATTTTCAGGACCGTGGCACATGCTTGAGCATCCGCTACAACGCTTCTTCAAATCCTTGCGCGAACGTCCGGTGTTTGCGTGGGAGCGCTATCAGATGCGCGATGTGTTGGTGATCGATCATCCGCTGTGTCAGGCGGTGTTCAGCCGGCAGGGCGCGCAGTTGCTGCACTTCCAGCCAAAGGGGCAGAAACCCTGGCTGTGGTGCGCGGCGAAGTGGCCGCATGTCGGTGCGATTCGCGGCGGCGTGCCGGTGTGCTGGCCGTGGTACGGCCGTCATCCGAGCGAAAACGCCTGGCCGTCCCATGGCTGGGCGCGTTTGCTCGACTGGAAACTGCTCGACAGCAGCAGTGATGACGATGGCGTGCACCTGCACTGGCAGTTACAGCTGTGCGACTGGCAAGTGGACTTGCACGCGCATCTGGGCGAACGCATGGATTTGCACCTGAGCACCGAGCATCAAGACGACATGCCGTGCCAGTTGAGCCAGGCGTTGCACGCCTATTGGCGTATTGGTGACGTGGGTGAGGTAGCGCTGTCTGGGCTCGATGGCGCGCAAGGTTACGACCAGTTGAGTCGCCAGGTTTGCCAGCAGGAAGGCGAGTTGCGGGTTGATGGCGGTTGTCAGCGAGTGTTCCAGCATGACGGCGAATTGCAGCTCAAGGACCACGCCTGGCAGCGGCAATTGTGTATCGACACCGGCGATCATGCAGACACGGTGGTCTGGCATCCGGGCTCGCGGCCGTTGCTGGGCGTGAGCTGGAACGAAGTTTTAGAGTTTGTTTGTGTGGAAGCGGCCAGTGGCGGCACCGACAGCCTGTGCCTGGCACCGGGGGAGCGGGCGCATTTGAGTTTGCAGGCGCGGGTGATCGTTCCCACGCTCTGCGCTTGATCGTTCCCACGCTCTGCGTGGGAATGCAGCCCGTGACGCTCCGCGTCACTGGACGCGGAGCGTCCCTAGAGGC
>NZ_JBXAOA010000014.1:0-144614 GCF_058802325.1 Pseudomonas sp. GW822-FHT02E03
CAAAAGTCTAAGTTCGCACCTTGAATTTTGCGCCACCTCCGTGAGGTGGGGAGGCCGGCTAGATGATTCTCAGATTTATTTTCTATGAACATGAAAATAAATCTGCCTCCTTTTGACTGCGTCCCCTACCCGCCCCCTCAGTTAGGTTTCAAGGAGCAAAAATGAAGTTCTGGAACGATATTGATGGCAGCATTTTTTTCAATCAGATTTTCAAAAGCCCCGTACCAATCGGCTTCATTGAACTTTCCACAGTAAATATCGACAACAACAGACCAACGATAATACTGGAATTTGACATCGAAGAGCTCCCTGACGCCCCTCCCGCAAAATGGAAAAAGGCTGAATTCAATACATGTCGCATCGGTTTAAACTGCAGCGAAATCAGCAACCTGACGATCAAAAATATACCTACAAAAGAAAAACTTAGCATAAGAATCACTCAGAGCGAAAATCTCTTCACGACTCACCCTTCGAACAACAGTTCGATAATTGAATTCACAACGAAATATCCACTACTTTTTGGACCCTCAGTTTATATGAACGATAAAAAACCCGAGTTCACTTAAAACCAAATCTGACTCAATTTTTCAGCCCATCTCGCCTGACAAAAGCATCGGACATTTCCCACAACCCCCATCGCCCCCCATGAACTTGTACACCCCCTCCCTCCCCAGATAACCTCCCCCAGCCGCTGCAACCTCAGCGACCGGTTTTGACAGACCGAACACGATCAAGGCATGCAAATGCCGCTTTGCGGCTCCATTGTTTCAGGAGCTTCACGATGAAAAAATTTCCACCCGACTCCCTCGACCCCAATCAACTCAGCCAAGCAACCCAACGCACCATCAGTGCCCGCCTCCGCGACCCAAAAAATCCCGACCCCATCAGCCACGTTTTCACCCTCCTCCCCAACATCGACACCGAATCCCTGCTAAGCCACGCCTGCGAAACCCTCGCCTCGCTCAACGTGCTGACGACCGACTTTGCCTGCGAACTCGAAGGCTCGCACCGCAGCCTGGCGTTATCGATTCAGCAATTGGCCGTGCTGGGTGAATTGTTGGTGAACCGGGCGCTGGACAACCTCGATCCACCGGGTGGGGTGTCCGACGCTGAGGAGGCTCAACCATGACTCGATACCTGCCGATTACCGGCATCGACTGCACGATCCCTTCCCTGCTGATCGACACCGAAGCGCCTATTGACGTGTTGCATGACACGGCGGCATATCGCATTCACAGTGTCACTCAACTGTTGGAAACGCTGTCCTTGGGCGAGGCGTTTGGTGGTGATGCTGCGCTATTGCGAGAGTTTGCGCGGGTGTTGGTCATCCCGTTGCGGGACGGTTGTGATTTGCTGGATGTTATCGGGCGACGGTTGCGGGCGCAGCTTTAACCCAGCCAATAAAAATGGGCGACTTCAAGGTCGCCCATTTTTTATGTCCGAAACTTTTAAACATTGCGTTCCAGAGGAGGTGTTCGCCCAGTGTAATGGCCTGGCAATCCATGCACCGGTAAAGAGCCCTGACACCGGGCGAACGGGAAGGATTTTAATAGAATTTGGCGGATATGTCCTCGGTATAAACATGAAATTTATGCACGTAATATTTCTCAAGTTTTTGCTAAAAAACCAGATACAAACTTTTAAAACTCACCAGTTCGACCATTAAAACTGATTGTTCTTATACAACTTTTTGTACAAGAACAATCAATAGGTACAAGTAATGATCAGCTTGGATGCTGGCTGGTGACTTTCAGCACATCGGTATAGGTCACCACAACGCTCTGCCCAACTTTCAGATCTTTCAATTTCGCCTGGACTTCAGGCCTTTCGACGTTGACGGTTTTTGATTGGCCGGCCGGGTTTTGGAAGGTGACCTGGTTTTTCTTCAGGTCGATGTGGGTGATTTTCAGTTGGACCTGTACCTGACGGAAGGCTTCGCCGCCGGGGTTGGGGTTGTCTTTGGTGGCGCGGATTTCGCCGGTATGTTCGATGGAGCCTGGCAAGCCTTTGTCGATGTCGGTGTCGAGGTAGGCCGCGACCGAGCGGATGACTTCGACGTTGACCTGATCACCGACTTTCAGTTTGCCGAGGTTTTTCGCCTTGTCGCTGAGTTGTACATGGACCTGCCGCCCTTCCGCGCCTTCAAGGACGACCTGGTGTTTGGCGGCATCGACCGCCAGGACTTTGGTGACGACCTGATCGGCTTCCACGACGGCGGACAGCGGGATGTCTGCGGCAATGGCGCTGAGGCTGGCGGTGGACAGGAGCGTGGTGAGGGTGATGGCTTTTGTCAGTGCGTTGAGCTTCATAAACGTTACTTTCCCTGTGATGGATGGCAGCAGACAGCTCTCTATCCAGGTTCGGCGCCGTCTGTGCCGATGAGCATAGACGCTGATCAGGGAGTTTCCGCTGTTTCTTGCGCGGTGGATTCTCCGCTGTCTGTGCCCTTGCCGCTTTCCTTGCGCCGGGTCGGGTCGGTGGGACGCAGGGCGTCGTTGTCGCGCTCGACTTCGCCTGGTGGCCGGGGTTCGTCGGGGTTTTCCGAGGGAGTGGTCGGTTTGGGATTCATGGGGGTGTCCTCAGGCTTCGGGATCGTCGACTTCATGGGCGACGTTCACGGCGGGCGAGTCTTTGTGGGATTGATCGGCCTTGGTCTTGAGGATCTGCCATTGAGCGAGGTCGATGGCGCCCTGCCCCAGCAGATCGTCGGCGATGCGTAGCAGTTCGCTGTAATGCGCGTCGGGGGATTGCTGCCAGTAGGCTTTGTCGTCGAACAGCCGCTGCCAAGTGGCAAGGGTGGGCGGTTTGAGGTCGTCGCTCATGACGGGCTCCTGCCGGTATTATTACGGTAGAGAGATGGAGGTCTCTGGGAGTTCCTGTGGATTGGACGCATTAGGAGCAGGATCGAAAGATCGCAGCCTTCGGCAGCTACACTGACCGAGTACACCCGCGACATTGCGGTATACGCATACCCCTCTTTTGATCTTAATACCCGGTCATCTCCAGATACCCCTGCCCGCCATGGCTGCCGCTCAGCCGCACCGGTCCTTCCCAATAGGGAATGCGCAAGTCCATCCAGGCCTTGGGGTTGAGGGCGCTGATGGTGATTTCGAGGTGTTTGGCGGGGATTTTTATCGACCAGCTCACAGGCATTGAGCGGCCAGCGACTTTGGTCTTCTCCTGAGGCGTGAGGCTGATGTCGTCGGCGTGCAATAACTGCGTCTGCCCTTGAGCGTCGATCCAGGTGCCGGTGAGGTATGGCGCGCCTTCCTTTTGCCGCATGCGATAGAGCATGACCTGTTCGCCGCTGTCCAGGTGCAGGGAGAACCAGTCCCAGCCGGTCTGGTTGGCGGTCAGGGGTTGGCTGCTCCACTCGCGGTCGAGCCAGGCCGGGCCGCTGACCGTGTAGGTTTTGCCATCGATTTCCAATGTGCCACTGGCCTGGAAAAACGGTTGGCTGTAGTAATACGAAGCCTGGCCTTGTTCGGATTTCTGGCTGAAGCCTTTGTCGCCCTGAAGCACCAGTGGGCGTGTGGAGGTCAGTCGCAATTGGTAGCTGAAAGCCTTGTCGCGAGCGCTGAGTTGCAGGTCCGCCAGCGGGTTTTCATCGGAAGCCTGACTGCTGAAATGCCAATCGTCGATCCATGCCTTGAACGGCGCCAGGCTCACTCCGGCCTGGCCGACGCCGCCTCGGGCGTAGCGTTCGGCGGCATGGTGTGCCGTGGCGGATGTCACGGCGGCGTGGCCCAGCCAGATGGTCTGATTGCTCCAGCCGGGTTGCTCGGGGGACGCTTTCAAGGCGCTGCGAAACAGCGTCCATTGCGCGCCGAATTCCTGGCCCTGATCGTCCTTGAGGTTGGCGGTGACGTACCACCATTCGATGCGAAAACCATCGTGGGGGCCGTGATCCGCCGGGAAGCTGAATACCCGGCCGGGCACCACCGGGGTAAATGCGGCGGCCTGATGGCCAAGGCCGGCGAAGCCTTTTTCCGGCGCAGGTGTGTTGTCGCATCCATTCAGCAGCGCGGCCAGTAGCAACACGCCGACCTTAATCTTCATGAGCAAACGTCCTCAGCAGATCCGCCGGTTGCGTGCGATACAGCGAGTACAACGGCCACGCCGATGCGAGCAATGTCGCGAGCAACGCCAGGCCCATCAATTGCAACAGTTGCAACGGAAATACCCGCAACGGCAAACGCCAGCCGAAGGCCTGAACGTTGATCACCGTGTCCAGGCACCACGCCAATGCGATACCCAAGGGCAACGCCAGCACCAGCGTCAACACCGCCAGCAACCAGGTTTGCCCAAGGTTCAGCAGCATCAATTGGCGACGGGTTACGCCTAACGCCCACAGCGGTGCAAGTTGCCCGAGGCGGCTTTGGCTTTGGGTCAGCAAGCTGATGAACAGCGCCACGCCCGCGACGCACAGCGTCAGGCTGTTGAGCGCGGCGGTGGCGGCGAAGGTGCGTTCGAACACTTGCGTGGACCAGCCCTTGAGCCGGGCCTGATCGACGATACGGCTGTCGTCCAGGGCGAAGCGTGCTTGCAGCGCGGTCAGGAACCCAGGGATCGATGCCGGTTCGATGCGCAGGTTGAAACGGTTAGGCGTCAACTGCGGCCAGCCGCGCAGCAGATGATTAATGTTGACCAGCAGATGCCCCTTGGGATTGCCGTAGTCGGCGTAGATCCCGACGATCCGCGGCGACCATGGGCCATTCGGCGTCGGGATCGTCAGGTGATCACCGAGCCGTACCTTCAACCGCCGGGCCAATTGTTCGCTGAGCATCAGCGCGTCGTCCTTGGCCAGTCGCTCCCAAGGGTTGTCGCCCAAGGCTTCCAGCAGTGGCCAGTGCTGACGATAAGTCGGGTGCTCGATCACGCCAAAGACGTCCGCCGGCCAGCCCTGTAACTGGATCGATACCTGCCAGTTCGGTAGCACTGCGGTGACTTGGGGTTGTTGTTTGAGCCAGGTGTGCAGTTCTCGAGCCTGGGCGGGATTTTGCGGATTGAGGTACAGCTCGGCGGTCAGGCGTTGTTCGAGCCAGTTGCTGAAGGTCTGACGGAAACCGGCGGTCATGCTGCCGGCGCCGATATTTGCCGCCAACGCCAACAACAGCGCCATCAAGGCCAGGCTCAGGGCCGGCAGTTGCTGGCGGCAGTCGGCGAGAAACCATTGGCCGAGCACCGAACGACTGCGCCCGAGCACCCAGTTGAGCACGCTATTCAACACCACCGGCAAGGCCAGTGCGGCGCCGATCAACAACGCGCCCATCAACACGAAGCCACTGCTCAGGCTGTCGCCGAAGCTTAATGCCAATAACGCGATCACCGCAGCCATGGCGGCGACCCAACCCTGGCGCCGCAACCAGCGCGCGTGGGCCAGGTGCCAGGCTTGCGGATTGGCCAGCGCCAGCAACGGCAAACGCGCCGCCCGCAGCAAACTGTTGGCGCCGGCCAGCAAGGCGCCGAACAGGCTCAGGCCGATACCGCTGAACCACCACAGCGGACTGAGGTTCAGCTGCCCAGGCACTTCGGCGCCGTATAAGCCGCGCAGGCTGGCGGCGACGTCCGGCAACAGCACGCCGGCCAGCAGGTAGCCGCTGACGACGCCGGCGATACCACCGATCAGCGCCAGAGCACCCAGCTCGACGGCAAGGCAGGCAATCAACATGCGGGCACTGACCCCACAGGCGCGCAGGGTTCTGAGTAAGCTCCGGCGTTGCTCCAGCGCCAGGCCGATCGCCGCGTGAACGATGAACAGGCCGACCACGAACGACAGGAAGCCCAAGGCATCGAGGTTCAGGTGGAAGCTCTCGGTCAGGCGCGCGAGGTTGTTTTCTTCGCCGCTGCTTTTGAACTGGAGTTGGCCCTTGAGCTCATCAGGCAGGGTCGCGGTGAAATCCTTGGGCAGCAGCAGGCGTGACAATTGATCGGGCAATTGCAGAATCTGTTGGGCGAAGCCGATGTCCACCAGCAACACACCGGGCGCCATGTCGGTCTGGGCACGCAGCGGCGGCAAGGTGATGCCGCTCCGGGCTACCGGGGTTTCACCTTCGCGCAAGCCCAACGCCTGTAAAGTCTGCGGTGAAATCCAGGTGCTGCCCGGCGGGGTGAAAAACTCGACGATCTGCTCGATCGGCAACGACCGCCCGGCCACTGCGGAACCAGCCGGCAGCGACACCGGCTCAATCCCCATCAACTGCAAGCGCTGCTCTTCATGGCCCTTGAGCGTCACCCGGCCTTGCAACACGGGCGATACCGGCCAACCCGCACGACGCAGATCGACAAACACTTGCTGGGAAAACACCCCACCGCCGAGTGCCGTGAGACTGGCTTGCGGTTCGCCGCCGATCAGCTGACTGGCCCGGGCGTAGCTTTCTCGCGCCTGGCTGTTCAGCGCTTGCACGCCGGTCAGCAGGCTGGTGGCGAGCCAGAGCCCGGTCAGCACACTGAAAAATTGCACCGGGTGCTGTCGCCAATGGCTGAGCAGCGCTCGCAGCGTCTCACGAAAAACCCGCATTTCAGCGCTCGTCCGCGCCAGCCAGACGGCCACCGTGCAGTACCACTTTGTCTGCCAGCCGCGCGGCGACCCGTGGGCTGTGAGTGACCATCAACAAAGTCGTCGGGCTGTCGTCGAGCAGTTCCAGCAACAACTTCAACACCTCATCGCTGGTGGCTTCATCAAGGCTGCCGGTGGGCTCGTCGGCCAGCAGCAGCTTGGGTTGCGATGCCAGGGCGCGACCTAAGGCGACCCGCTGCTGTTGCCCACCAGACAGTTGCTCCGGATAGCGCCGCAGCAAATCTCCCAACCCAAGACGTTGCACCAGATGCGCCTGCCAACGTGGATCGTGGCGCCCGGCCAGACGTGCCTGAAACGCCAGATTGTCTTCAACGCGCAAACTGCCGATCAGGTTGAACTGCTGGAACACCAGACCGATTTCGGTCCGCCGCCAGTTCGCCAATTGGCTTTCGTTCATCTGCTCCAGCCGATGTTCGCCGCTGCGGATGCTGCCGCGGTCGACCTTGTCCAGCCCGGCGATCAGGTGCAGCAAGGTGCTCTTGCCACTGCCCGATTCACCCATCAGCGCCAGGCTGCTGCCGGGTTTCAACGTGAGGTCGACGCCTTGCAATACCGGCAGCGGGCCTTGGGGGGTGGCGTAGCTTTTGAAGACGCCCTGGACCGAAAGCATGGGGGGAGACTCATTGAAGGCAGTGGGCCTAGGATAGCGGACGGCAGGAGACCGCGTTATCGTTAATCGCGGGCAAGCCCGCTCCCACAGGGATCGCCGGTGTACACAAAATCTGTGTTCACACCCATCAAATGTGGGAGCGGGCTTGCCCGCGATGAGCATGGGTATCTACACATCTTCCCGATTCGGTGTACATATCCGTTGCCGCGGTAATGGCCACCTGGGGTTCCGCTCTTACAGCGGGTCACTTGGAAAAGCCCCAAGTAACCAAGGGCTTTTGCCCCTGTCGTTCGGTGCCTCGCCCAGGCTCGGCATGCCCTCGTTCCGGTCCTGCTCCGTGGGCCCGCCGCGATCGGCCATCCATGGCCGTGCGCGGCTAACCCGGCATCCATGCCGGGTTGCCCACTGCGCAGAACCTGCACTCGGCCTTACGAGGGGGCGGTGCGTCAAGATCAACATCCGCAGGCGAGCTAACGCTCGGCCTGACTGTAGGAGCTGTCGAGCGAAGCGAGGCTGCGATCTTTTGATGTTGGCTTCTGCGTCTGCTTCTGCTGTTGCTTTGGCCTTGGCTTTGGATCTGCCGCCCCATTCCCAGAGGCCGAACGCAGGTATTGCGCAGGGGGCACCGCGGCAGGGATGCCGCGGTAGCCGCCCCCGGCCATGGATGGCCGATGGCGGCGGGCCCCCGGAGCAATGCCGGAGTTGAGGGCATGCCGAGCCTGGGCGAGGCACCGAATGGCGGGGTAAAAAGCGCTTTGGTTACTTTCGCGCTTTTCGAAAGTGACTCGCTGTAAAAGCGAAACCGCCAGCGGCCGTGACCGCAGCAACGGATATGTACGCCAAAAACAGCAAGCCCCGGCAGTGAATCTCTGTAGTTCAAAAGATGTGTAGATACCTATGCCGCGATGAGGCCGGGTCATTCCATCGAAAATCTCACTGCCCCACCGCCACACTCGGCACCACCCGCCCCGGCGTCACAATGCTGTTCAGATCAATATGCTTCCACTCCGGCTTGGCCCCCAACCGTGCATTGAAACGATAGTTAAAGGTGAAATCGTCCCCCGTCGGCACACTTAGCGGTTTGCCATACACCGCCTCAATACCCGCCAGGTCATAACCCATCACCTGCAGTAACGTCGGGAAGATGTTGTAGTGACTGGAGCGATCCTTGTTGGCCGGCAATTGCGCCTGCCAGTCCAGGGTCTGCAAACCGCTGCCCGAAATCACCACCAACGGCACCAACCCTTCCTCCTCCACCGGATCATCACCGCAGTGCGTATTGAGCCCCGGGTTACCGCGCTCGTGCAGATCCTGCCCGTGATCAGAGGTGTAGATCAGCAGCGCATGGCTCAGATCCGCCTGAGCAAACACCCGTGCGAAGAACTCGCCGACATTCCACAGCACGGTATTTTTATAGGCGTTGCGGTACAGCAACCAATCATCCGGCTGACCGTTGAAACCATCGCGTGTGCCCGTGTCCGCCACCTCGACAAACTGCCCACGGGGCAATGTCGGGCGGTAAGCCATAAACGCATCCGGGTACTTGTCGTGTACCGGAAAATGCGCACCGACCTTGTTGATCACTACCAGCTGCGGCTTACCGTCGTTGAGCAGCTCGATCAGCTTGGCCGCCGCTGCCATGTCGCGGTCACGCACGCTGGTGCGGTCGAATTGCACGAACTCGTCGATGTCCTTTTGCTCGGCAGCGTTCATCAGGTTCTGCAAGTTGCCGCCGGTGCGCTGGGAGTCGATGTAAACGGTGCGCAGCCCGGCTTTTTTTGCGTACTGCCAGATCGACGGCAATGTGCTGTTGATCCGCATGTAGTCGGCGCGGGTGCCACCGTAGCGCAGGGTGACATTGGTGTCGGCGCTGCAATTGGCGATGGACGCCGCGTAGCCATAATTGAAGATGTCCACGCCCGGGCGCGGTTCCTTGAGATTGCTGTGCACACCGAACGGCGTGTTGATGTCCAGGTAGTTGCCGGAAATGCTCTCGTCGATGATCAGCACAATGTCGTGCCCCACCGGCTGATCGATGCGCAGCAGGCTCACTGGCTCACGCGGGCCGACGGTGTTGTGCAGCGCTTCATAGGTGAACAGATTCAGATAGGCCAACGGTGTGTACATGATCGGCAAGCCACGGGCACCCTCGCCGGCCCGCATGAACAGCACAATGCTGAGCATCAACACCCCGAGCACTGGCGCCGCCACCAGCAGTGCACCCGGTAATGGCGCCCGTCGCCGCGGCTTGAGCCCGAGACCGAACAGCAGCAACAAACCACTGACCATCGCGCTGATGATTGCATCGCGGTACTGGTACGCGGCCTCTTGAATGAACCCACCGGAATACACCAGCGACACAAAACTGCTGTAGGTCATGTAACCGGCAGTCACTTGCGTATAGACGTCGAAGAACACCGCCGAGCCAGACATCACCAACGCGAACAGATGACGGATCAGCGTCTGACGGATGTACGCGGTCATGAACAATGCCACTGTCAGCACGACGAACATTGCGCCATACAGCAGCATAGGAAAACCGATGCCCAGCGCGTCAAGGCGATCGAGGTAGTAGTCGTAATTCTTGAGTAAATACAGAACCAGTAACAGTTCCTTGAGGTAACGGATCATGGTGATTACAGCACCTCCGTGGCCAATGGATGGTCGGCCATTTTCTGACACTAGCACCGAGCCTTCGAAGCGCAAGAAATGCCGGTTTTTTCCCCAAAGCGTCAAAAAAACGTTGCCTCGAATCTGACACACCTAAGTGTCTGTAACCCTTGTGTTTCAAGCCTCACGACCGTTTATCGTTTTGTCAAAACCCTCAGAAACCCCTCAAAACCGCAGTAAATCCAGCAGCGGCAAGCACTTGATGGCAAAAAGCCCGTGAAACCGGGGTTTTCCCGGTCGCGCTACCCGTCATTTTGCTGACTCGCTTTCCCATGGCTGGGCTATACCCCTTTTGACAGTCTCACTTCAGTTACATCCACCGTTTTACGAGGCACGCCAATATGGACGTGAGCGTATTTGGTACGGGTTACGTCGGTCTGATACAAGCCGCGGCATTGGCCGATGTCGGACATCGCGTGCTGTGCGTCGACATTGACCTCAACAAGATCAAGCAACTGCAACAAGCCGTGCCCCCGATCAGCGAACCGGGACTGTCCAGCACACTGGAAGACAACATCAAGGCCGGTCGCCTGCTCTTCTCCACCCAGGCCAGTGACGCGGTCGAACATGCGGAGCTGATTTTCATCGCGGTGGGTACTCCCGCCGATGAAGACGGTTCCGCCGACCTCAGCCATGTGCTGAGTGTCGCTCGGCAAATCGCCAGTTTCATGGAGTCCGATCGCACCCTGATCATCAAGTCCACCGTGCCGGTGGGCACCGCGGACCAAGTGGCGAGCGCTGCCAACGAAGAACTGCAACGCCGTGGCAAAAAAGCGTTGAACGTGCGGGTGGTGTCCAACCCGGAGTTTCTCAAGGAAGGCAGCGCCTTGGCCGATTGCATGCGCCCGGACCGGATCATTGTCGGCACCAATGACGATGAAGCGCGCAACCAGTTGAGCGAACTCTATGCACCGTTCTGCCGCAACCGCGAAAAGCTCATGTTCATGGACAACCGCAGCGCCGAGCTGACCAAGTACGCCGCTAACGCAATGCTCGCCACCCGCATCAGTTTCATGAACGAACTGGCCAACCTCACCGAGTTGCTGGGGGCCGACATTGAAGCGGTGCGCAAAGGCATCGGCTCGGACCCGCGCATCGGTTACCACTTCATCTACCCCGGCTGTGGCTTCGGCGGCTCGTGCTTTCCTAAAGACCTGCGAGCTCTGCTGCACACCGCCGAACATCACGGCATGTCATTGCGCCTGCTGCGTAGCGTCACCGATGTGAATGACAGCCAACGGCACATCCTCTTCAGCAAACTGCAGGCGCTGTTTCCCGATGGCCTGGTCGGTAAGTCCATCGCGATTTGGGGCCTGGCCTTCAAGCCCAATACCGATGACATGCGCGAAGCGCCCAGCCGTTATCTGATGGAGGCGCTGTGGGCCGAAGGTGCGAGCGTGCAGGCTTACGACCCGGAAGCCATGTCCGAGTGCCGGCGCATTTACGGCTACCGCAATGACCTGCACCTGTGTGCCACCCGCGACGACACCCTGGAAGATGCCGACGCGCTGGTGATCTGCACCGAGTGGAAGAACTTCCGCGTGGTCGACTTCGATCTGCTGGCGAGTAAATTGCGCGCGCGGGTGATTGTCGACGGGCGCAATCTTTACAACCCGGAGCACGTAGCGGCGGCCGGTTTGCACTACAGCGGTATCGGGCTTCGGCACATCGTTCCCGAGGCGCCACGGCCATGAAAATACTCGTCACCGGAGCGGCCGGTTTCATTGGCGCCCATTGCCTGTTGCGGCTGTTGCGCGACGGGCATGAGGTATGCGGCCTGGATAATTTCAACGACTTCTACGACCCGCAACTCAAACACGACCGCGTGGATTGGGTGCGCAAGCAAGTCGGCGATTTCCAGCTCGCGAAAGTCGATGTGGCCGACGCCACGGCCCTCGACGCACTGTTTGTCGCTGAACAACCGGAGGTGGTGATTCACCTCGCGGCCCAGGCCGGGGTGCGTTACTCCCTGGAAAATCCCCGGGCCTACGTCGACAGCAATCTGAGCGGGTTCCTGAACATTCTCGAAAGCTGCCGCCATCACCCGGTCAAGCACTTGATCTATGCCTCGTCCAGTTCGGTGTATGGCGCCAACCAGCACACGCCTTACTCGGTCAAGGACGGCGTTGACCACCCGTTGTCGCTGTACGCCGCGACCAAAAAAGCCAACGAACTGATGGCCCACAGCTACAGCCATCTGTTCGGCATTCCCTGCACCGGTTTGCGTTTTTTCACCGTGTACGGGCCTTGGGGCCGGCCAGACATGTCGCCGATCCAGTTCGCCCGGGCGATTGCCGAAGGGCAGCCGCTGAAGCTGTTCAACTACGGCCAGCACCAGCGTGATTTCACCTACATCGACGACATCGTCGAGAGCATCGCCCGTCTGATCGAGCGCGCCCCCCAACCAGCACCGCAGTGGAACCGCGAACAACCTGACCCGGCCAGCAGCATGGCGCCATGGCGCATTTACAACATTGGCGGACAACAGCCAGTGGAGCTCAAGGACTACCTGGCGCTGCTGGAAAAACACCTCGGACAAAAAGCCCTCGTCGAGTTGCTGCCCCTGCAGCCGGGCGACGTGCTCAACACCTGCGCCGATGCCAGCGATCTGGCCCAGGCCACCGGTTTCCAGCCACGGATCGAGCTGGATGAAGGACTCGGACGATTCATCGCCTGGTTCCGTGACTACTACCCACTGCGCAACGCCCACTCGCCACTCGCGCCAGGGCTTCAGCGGAGGACTCTATGACTGGACATGAAAAAGGCGTGTTGCTCAATCACATGCTGCGTGACAAACGCCTGGACCCCGAACACCGAATGCGCCTGGACACGGCGATCCACATGCAGGGCCGCGGCTGGATGACCGGCCGCGACGGTGGTCGGCCCTGGACGCTGTCGCGAACCAACCGAGTGGTTGCATGCCTTGGCGCGCTGGTGATTCTGCTGCTGCTGTCCCCTGTGCTGCTGGGCCTGGCGCTGGTGATCAAGTTCAGCAGCCCGGGGCCGGTGATGTTCGTGCAGAAGCGCACCGGTTACCGCGGCCGCCTGTTCGGCATGTACAAGTTCCGCACCATGGTGACCAACGCCGAAGAGCTCAAGGAATCCTTGCGGCATCTGAACAAGCACGGCGCCGATGCCATCGATTTCAAGATCGACAACGACCCGCGGATTACCCCTATCGGTAGCTTCCTGCGGCGCAGCAGCCTTGATGAGTTGCCCAACCTGATCAATGTGGTCAGCGGCGACATGCGTTTGGTTGGTCCCCGACCGACCTCGTTCAACGCTTATCGCTACAAGGACAGCCACCTTGCACGCCTGAGCATCTACCCCGGCATGACCGGCCTGTGGCAGATATCCGGGCGCAGCAATATCGACTTCGACCAGCGCGTTGAGTTGGACCTCAGCTACATCGCCGAGCAGAGCCTCTTGCTTGATCTGAAGATCCTGTTGAAAACCCCCTTCAAAGTATTCAGCGGCCACGGAGCGAGTTAAATGGACGGTTCATCGAACAAAAGCCTGACCATCGCCAGCCCGAGCGAGTCCAACCTGACCTCGACCGTGCTCGACCTGGATCTGCGGATCCTCTTCCTGACCGCTGCCAACCCAGGCGCCGGCACCACCACCAGCGCCCTGGCGCTGGCCAGCCAACTGGCGTTAATGAGCAGCGGCCAAGTGCTGCTGGTCGACGCAAGCCAGTCGGAGGGCAACCTCACGCAACAGCTGGGGCTGACCAAAGAACGCGGCTTTCGCGACCTGCTGTTCAACGCCTCGCCGCCGCTGCTGCAGGACTGCCTGGTGAACGTCTCCAGCCTGCCCTTCCACATCCTGCCGAACGGGCGGCACATCCGCGGCACCGAGCACCTGACGACCGAACAGCTGGCCCCGTTGCTCAACCAGTTGGGCGATCGCTATCGCTTCGTGGTGATCGACGGTGACGCGGTGTATTCGGCCGCCGACACCCTGGTCATCAGCACCTTGGCGGACGGCGTGATCATGGTGGTGCGCGCCGAAGACACGCGCTGGGAAGTGTCCCAGGCCGCGGTCCAGCGCCTGACCCAGGCCGGCGCAAAACTGGTGGGCAGCGTCTTCAACCGGCGCAAGTACTACATGCCCAAATGGCTCTACAAAAACCTGTAGCCACCGCAGAAAGGATGTCGCCATGAACGCCAAAATGCTTCTCCTGCTGTTGCTGCCGCTTGCAGGTTGCTCCAGCACCAGTGAAACCCAGCATATGCCGGTGCAGATCCTCACGGCCGAGCCGGCCAATGCCCAAGCCACCGACATGCCCAAGGTCGAACAGACCCTGCGGCCCAAGGATGTGCTGGATGTGATCTTTCACATCAGCACCAGCGGCTCGCAGGCTTATCGGATTCAACCCGGTGACCAGGTCGCCCTGAACTTCACCGCGGCCAGCCAGCTCAACGGCACGCAACTGGTGCTGCCCGATGGCACCATCGAACTGCCAGGAGCCAACACCGCGGTGAAAATCGGCGGGCTGACGTCGGTCGAAGCCCGGGAGGAAATCCAGCGTGTCTATAACCGTAAAGCCCTGTTTCAGCCCAACCGCAACCAGCTGACCGTGCTGGTCACCAGCCCGCTGAGCAACGAGCAGAACCTCAGGAGCGCCCTGAACCACCCCGCTACCGGCTTGAGCCGGGAGATCGTTGTGGGCAACGACGGCTATGCGAGTTTCCCGGAAATCGGCTCCGTGCCGCTGCAAGGCATGACGGTCAACCAACTGGAAACGTTCCTCAATCAACGCTATGCGCAATTGCCGGGGCGGATGAAGGTCGACGTCATGCTCAAATCCACCTCGGGTAACGAAATCTATGTGCTGGGTGAAGTCGCGCAACCGGGCTCCTACCCGATTCGCCGGCCGGTCTCGGTACTTGAAGCGCTGACCCTGGCACGTGGCACTAGCGTCAAGGCGCGGCTCGATTCGGTGGTGATCATGCGCCGCAACGGCAACCAGGTGCAGGCCGTGCACTACGACGTGGAAAAAGCCTTGTCCGGTGACGCGTCACAGATTGCTTACCTGCAACCGGACGACATGCTCTACGTGCCCAAGACCAAACTGGCCAGCGCCGGTGAGCTCGCACGGCAACTGGCGGACGTGGTGTTGTTCCAGGGGGTGGGCTTCACCTTCGGCTACCGCGTCGATAACAAAGACAGCGACAACTAACGCTCAGGTGACCGACCATGAACCCAAAGGAAAACTACCTGCATGAGTTCTTCAGGATCTTCTTCGCCAACAAGCAGTTGGTGAAACGAGTCTTCCTGATCTTTGCAGTGATCGCCCTGATCTTGCCGCTGATGCTCAAACAGAGCTTCGACATCACCGCGCAGGTGATCGTGCAATCCAAAAAACTCTCCCAGGGAGACGCCACCACGTCCCTGACCCAAAGTGATGCCTCGTTCATTCCACCGTCACTGGCGGACATGGAAACCGAGAGCAATATCCTGCGTTCCCCGGCCCTGATCCGTCAGACCATCAGCGACCTGCGGGCCAAAGGCGAGTACGCGCCCAACCCCGGGATCTTCAGCAAACTGGTGACCGAACCGATCAGGCGTTTTGTGACCACCCCCTTGCGTGAATACGTGGTCAATCCGGTGCGCGATGCATTGGGGCTTGAGACCGATCCGGTTCGGGACACCGCCCTGGATACCTACACCCAAGAGGCCGTCGATAACCTGAAAATCGAAACCCTGCCGGGTTCCAACGTGATCTCAATTGTCTACAGCTTTGGCGATCCCGCCCAGGGCACCCGGTTTGTCGCGGCGCTGCTGCAAAACTACCTGGCCAGCCGTCAGGAACTGCAATCGATCGACCTGCCGCAGAGCTTCTACGAAACCAAGAAGAAGCAGTATCAGGTGCGTCTCGATGGCCTGGAAGGCACGCGGCTGGCGTTGCTCGAAGGCGTGGCTTCATCCGATCCGAAGGAAGAAATCACCTTCCGCCTCAATGCCATCAACACCGAGGAACAGGCCCTGAACCTGTATCAGGATCGCCTGTTGCAAAGCCAGCGCTGGCTCGATTACCTGAAAACCGCCCTGACGTCTGCCACCAATACGTCCCGGCTCAGCGACTACACCTTCCCCTTCACCTTCACCACCACGGTGGACAACATTGCCTTCGAAGACCGGGAGATCAGGCAGCTCGGTGAGCAACTGACCACTCAGGTCAGCCGCTACATGAACGACCTGGCGATCTTCCAGCCGGGCAGTGAACCCATGCTGTTGACCCGTGAGCAGATTTCCCGCACCCGTCAGCAGTTCCTGAAAATCGTCAGCAACCGGATTCAGGAGCGCACCAACGACCTGGCGATTGTCACCTCGGTGATCAAGCAGAAAACCGCGCGCATCGCCGACTTCAAGGAGCGCATCCATCAGTTGCAAGTGGCTCAAAGCAAACTGGCGCAAATGGACACCGAGATCAATGCCCTGCACGCGGCGTTCTCCACCTATGCCCAACGCTTTGCCGAAAGCAGCTCCGCCGGTTTGCTGGACAACGATATGTCCAACGCCCGGGTACTCAGCCCGCCGTATGAACCGACCGATGCAGCGTTCCCCAAACCGCTGCTGATCATTCCGTTCGGGATGCTGACCGGTCTGCTGCTGGCGATTGCCTTCGTCTACGTGCGTGAGTTCTTCGATCACCGCTTCAAACACCCAGCGCAAATCACCCATGAACTGGGCTTGCCGGTGTTGTTGGTGATTAACGAGCAAGACGTCGTGCCGAACAATCCGCACAAAAACTGGACCGTGGATAGCTTCGTGCATTGGGTGCGCCATTGAACGGGCCGCTCAGCGCCAGCGCTCTGCCGATCATGCATTTGATCAGCAGCGGCGGCTTCTATGGGGCTGAGCGGATGCTGCTGGATCATTGCCTGGCGACGCCGGGGCGGCACCAAGTGCTGTTTCTCGATGCGCCACCAGCGCTGATCGCGCGATTTCGTGGGGCTGGGGTCGACTGCCGCAGCTTCACGGGCTTGAGGGAATTGCTGCGTCATTTACGTCAGCGGCGGGCTGAACAGCCGCTGATCAACACGCACAATTTCAAGGGTCTGTTATTTGGCTGGGTGGCCGCCACGTTGTTGGACTTGCCGTTGGTGATTACCCAACACGGTTTCACCCCGCGCAGTCGCAAGCAACGCGTTTATGGCTGGCTGAGTTTGCAATTGTGTCGCACGGCGTCGGTGCACCGCGTGGTTTGCGTGGCCGAAAGCATCGCCGTGCTGCACCGCAAGGCCTGTGTCCGGACGGAGAAACTGCAAGTGATTCCCAATGGTCTGCCAAAGGCCAGCGGCCTGCTACCTCACACTGCCACACACCCGCGCTGGCTCGCGGGTTACGTCGGTCGGCTGAGCAATGAAAAAGGCCCGGACCTGTTTCTCGATGCCTTGATTCCGCTCTGTCAGCAACACCCGCAACTGGACGCCGTGATGCTCGGCGACGGCCCGGAACAGAAAACCTTGCTGGCGCGGATTGCCGCTGCCGGCTTGCACAAACGCATCACCTTGCCGGGTTATCAAACCGACATGAACCGGTGGTGGCAGCAACTCGATGCGCTGGTGATCAGTTCGCGTACCGAGGGCACGCCGATGATTTTGCTGGAGGCCATGCAGGCCGGAGTGCCGGTGGTGGCGTTCAGCGTCGGCGGGATTCCCGATGTGCTGGAGGATCGGCACAACGGCCTGCTGGCGACACCCACCGACACCACCGCTCTCGCCCGGCAGATCGATATGCTGCTGAATGAGCCGGCCCTGGCTCGCGAATTGATCGACAACGCAAGACGTACGCAATTGGACCGTTACGACCTGAAGGCCTTGGCCGAACGCTGGTCGCAGCTTTATATCCGTACTGCACGGGAGGCACGCGCGTGATCTTTCCGCTCTCGATCGTCAGTCTGCTCGCCCTGGTCTGCCTTGGTTTGCTGGCCAGCCCTTATCCGTATCTGGCGCCAGGCGCAGTACTGGGCCTGGTGGCTGTCGCGGTGCTGTACCGAAAACCCGCCTGGGGTTTGTTGGGCATCGCAGCGCTGGTGCCGTTCGAAGGTTTCTTCAAGGGCAGCGCGCTATCGGGCACCAAATTCATCGGTGCGTCACTGGCGCTGATCGTGATGTTGCAACTGGCTATCCACCAGATTCCGTCCGAGCGCCTGCGCAGCAACATCTGGCGCCTCCTGATCTGGTTCATGGTGTTGTACCTGTTGAGCATGATCAATACCGATAACCTGGACATGTCCCAGAGCCATCTGCGGGACCTGAGCGTCGGCCTGGTGCTGTTTGTGATCACCTTGCTGATCGGCCGTGAGTTGAACCTCGATATGTTCGCCCGGCTGGTGACCCTCAGCGTCAGCGCGACCAGCGCGCTGGCCATGTTCTCCACCAAGTATCAGGACCAGGGCCGCGCTGCAGGACTGCTGGAAGACCCGAACTCGTTTGCCCTGCTGATTGCCTTCGCTGTGCCATTGGCGCTGCTGCTGGTGATCCGCGGCCCGAACCTGCTGCACCGTTTGTTCTGGGGCGGCTGCTGCATTTTGCTGCTGGGCGGCATGACCAAGACCGATTCCCGTTCCGGGCTGGTGGTGCTTTTTCTCAGCTTGATGATCGGCGCCTGGCACTACCGCGCGCAGTTGCCACGCATCCGTCCGCGCCACTTGGGTTTTGCCATGCTTGGCCTTGCGATCGTGATCCCGCTGGCCATTTATTCAATGCCGGCCGGTTACATCGCGCGCATCCAGTCCTTGAGCATCTTGAAAGCCGGGGCCAAGAGCCAGGACGAATCCCTGGGCCGTCGCGCGTCGTACATCCTGGTCGGCAGCCAGATCATCCAAGAGCACCCGTTACTCGGTTCCGGCCCCGGCACCTTCCCGCTGCACTACGCCACCACCGGTTACGCCAAAGTGTTTTCCGCCAACCGCAAGCCCGGCGACCTGTACCGCCGCGCGCACAATACTTACCTGGAAATCTTCAGCGAAGTGGGGATTCCCGCCGGCCTGTTGTTCGTCGGCATGCTGGGCCTGGGGATGTACAACCTGGTCCGCGCCCGTCACGCCTGGATGCTGCGACGAAATTGGGAACAGGCCGACCTGATCACGCACCTGAGCATGAGCTATGTGTCGTTGCTGCTGTTTTTGATGTTCCTCAGCGCACCGAATCACAAATACCTGTGGATCATGCTCGCGCTGACGTTCGTGTTGCGCCTCAAGGCTGAAGAACGTCCGCCGACGGAGGCCGCATGAGCCGCATGAGCCGCATCAGCCTCGTCATCCCGATGTACAACGAAGCCCGACACATCGGCCGTACGTTGCTCGCCGCGAAAAAAGCCGTCGAGGCTGCCAGGCTGGAATGCGAGTTGATTGTGGTCGATAACGGCTCCGACGATCAGGGACCGCACATCGCTCGCCAGCTCGGTGCGCAGGTGCTGGTGCTGCCCGGCTTGCTGATCGGCGCCCTGCGCAATCGCGGGGCGGCGGTGGCGACAGGTGAATGGCTGGGCTTTATCGATGCCGATATCGAGATGCCCGGGGACTGGCTGACGCTCTTGTTCAAACTGGAGTCCGGCGGTCAGGCCGATGTGCTTGCCCTGGACTTGCACACTCCTGTCGAGGCGCCGTGGTTTGCCACGGCCTGGCAGCGCCGCATGGCCCGCCCGACCACTCACGCCTTGCACCCGGTGCAATGGCTGCCTAGCGCCAACCTGCTGATGCGCCGCACCTGGTTCGATAAGGTCAGCGGCTTCGACGAAACCCTGCGCACCGGCGAAGACAAGGCGTTCACCTTGCGCCTGAGTAAAGCCGGTGCACGATTGCTCGCGGTCAATCAAAGCGTCGCCTTGCATTGGGGTTACGAAGGCAGTTGGCGCGAATGGATGGGCAAGGAGTTGTGGCGCCAGGGCAGTCACCTGCAACTGCTGCGCACCCAGGGGATGAGCCTGCGCTTGCTGCGATTCCCGGCCTTTTCAATGGGCGTCTGGGCACTGGATTTCATCGCTCTGTCTGCCCTGCTCAATGGTTTTCCCAAAGCGGCGTTGTTCATCGTATTCATCACCAGCCTGCCAGCGCTGGTGCTGAGCCTGCGCCAAAGCCTGAAACACCATGACATAGGCCTGATGCTGCAACTGTGGGGGCTGCACTGGGTGCGCCTGCACCTGGCCGGTGCCGCGCTCATTTTGAGCCTGTGTCACTGGAATGCCAGGAGGCCGGCCCGTGGCTGAGTTCATTTTCTGGCTGTGCCTGCTATTGCCGGTGTATGCCTGGCTGGGCTACCCGCTGATGCTGACGCTGATTGCGCCGTTGTTCCGCGCACGGCGTCATGCGCCAGCCCCACCGATGAACGTGAGCATCATCATCGCCGCGCACAACGAGGCCCGGCATATCGAAGAGAAATTACGCATCCTGCTCGCCCAGGATTATCAGGCGCGCTCGCTACACATCATTTTGGCCAGCGACGGCTCCACCGACGACACCGTGGCCTGCGCCCACAAGGTCATTGACCCGCGCATCAGCGTGCTCGACCTGCCTCGTCAGGGTAAGGCAGCCACCTTGAATGCCGGCGTGGCCCTGAGCACGGGCGAGATTCTGGTGTTCACCGATGCCGACAACCAATGGTCGACCGACACCCTCGGCCAGTTGCTCGCGCCCCTGGCCGATCCACAGGTCGGGGCCTGTGCCGGGCACATGCTGATCCCGGTGCCGGGCAAGGGCCTGAGCCTGGGCGACAGCCTTTATCGGCATTACGAAGGCTGGTTGCGCAAGGTGGAAAATCGCACCGGTTGCATGGTCTCCGCCGACGGCGCCCTGCTCGCCCTGCGCCGCGAGTTGTTCCAGTACGTGCCGGCGGAGGTCAACGATGACTTCTTTATCAGTACCTGCGCACCGGTGGCGTTCAAACGCATCGTCTATGTGCCCCAGGCACAAGTGAGCGACCAGGGCGTCGACGAAATCGCCAAGCAATGGCGCCGCCGCCAGCGCGTCACCGTCGGCGGTCTGCAAAGCCTGGCCCAGCGCCGGGAGCTGCTGAACCCTTGGCGGTATGGCCTGTATGCGATTGCACTGATCAGCCACAAGCTGATTCGACGCTTGGCACCGATCCTGTTGGTGCCGTTGCTGTTGAGCAATGTCTGGCTGTGGAATGTTCATGGCTTCTATCGCCTGAGCCTGATCGCGCAACTGCTCGGTTACGCGATGGCCATCGTCGGCCTGCTGGATGTGCAACACCATTTACCCAAACCCTTTCGCCTCGCCGCGTTTGTTCTGGTGACCCTTGCCGGGATGAGTATCGGTCTGTGGCAGTTCTTGCGCGGCCAGCGGTACGCGCAATGGAACCCCGAGCAAAATCGTTGAAAGGACCGCGCCATGGCGATCAAACAATTATTAAAACGCACCAGCGGCTGGCTTTATCTCAACTCGCCCGTAGGCCGTCACCAATTGCACGGTGCCGGGGTGATCCTGATGCTGCATCGGGTGCTGGCCAATGACCGCGCCGCCGACCTGCCCCATCGCAATGAACTGTGCGTCGGGCCGAAGGCATTCGAACATCTGCTCGCCTGGTTGAAAAAAAACTTCGACTGCGTGCCACTGATGGAGATCTTGCAACCGGGCACCATCAGAACCGGACGACCAAAAATCGCGCTGACCTTCGACGACGGCTGGCGCGACAACGCGCTGAATGCCTTCCCGTTGCTGAAAAAGTATCAGGTGCCGGCGAGCATTTTTCTCTCCACCGATTTCATCGGCAGCCGACAACGCTTCTGGTGGGAAAGCCTAGGAGAAACCCTGTGGCACAGCCACGGTGAAAAAGCCCGGACGCATTTGATTGGATGCCTGCAACAGATCGGGCGACCGTTACCGGTGCTGCTCGATGATCTGGATGTGCAGCGCCGTAGCCTGGCGCTTTTGCACTTTCTGCACAGCCTGAAAAACCTGCCATCGGGCGAACTGGATCGGCTCAGCGATCAATGCCCTGAAGAGTCGTTGCCCCAGGCCCTGGACTGGCATCAGGTACGCGCGCTGGAAGCCAGCGGGTTGATCCGCTTCGGTCCCCATGGCGCCAGTCACGCGATTCTCACCGGCCTGGACGATCAACGTCTGGATGAGGAACTGAGCCGCAGCCGCAATGCCCTGCTCAACGGTTGCAACCGACCGCTGCCGGTCTACTGCTACCCCAATGGCGACCATGATGCGCGGGTGCGCGAACACGTGGCGGACCACGACTTCCCGTTTGCCCTGGGCACCGACATCGGGATTTATCGTGGTATCAGCGATCCATTGGCCTTGCCGCGAATCGGCATCAGCCATCGCACGGCGCGCAATCCGGAGTTGCTGTCCTGGCGCATCTATCGCGGAGCCAGGCCATGAGTCGCAGTCATTACCTCAAACACCTGGCCCTGAGCATGGGCACCAAACTGGCGATGATCGGCCTGAGGCTGCTGCGCAATGTATTACTGGCGCGGATTCTGGGGCCCAGCGAGCGCGGTCTGTTTGCGTTGCTCAGTACCCTGCCCGACTTGATCAGCGCCGCCACCAGCGGCGGGCTGAATTCGGCGGTGGGGTATCAGGCGGCCAAGCAACGGCCCATGGGATTGTTGTTGAGCCAGGTGCTGGTGTTCGGTTGCCTGCTGGCGGGTTTGCTGACGTTGCTGGTGGTGGCGCTGGTGCGCGAGTTCGGTGGTGAACTCGACATCACCACGCAACTGGGATTGCTCGCCTGGCTGTTGCTGCTGGCGGTGCCGCTGACCGTGCTCAAGAGCGGCCTGCTGACCTTGCACAATGCGTCGGGCGGTGTGGTGGCGTTCAATGCCTTGCGGCTGGTGGAATCCCTGGCGCCACTGCTGTTGTTTCTGGCCTTGTTCTGGATGTGGAAAGACGCAGCCCTGGAAGCGGCGCTGATCAGTTGGCTGGCCGGCCTCAGCCTGGTGGTGCTGGCCGGGTGGTTCTGGCTCAAGCGCGCTCAGCCCTTGAAGTTGCAGTGGGACCGTGCCAGCCAGAATGAACTGCTGCGCTACAGCGCTCGCAGCCATCCGGACCTGTTGTTCCAGCAAGTGATTCTGCGCTCCGATTACCTGTTCATCGGCGCCCTGCTCGGCAGCACCGCGTTGGGGCATTACGCCATGGCCAGCGCCGCCGCCGAGTTGCTGCTGATCGTCCCGGAAGCGGTGACCACGCCGCTGATGAAACGCCTGCTGCAACAGGACGAAGGCATGGATCGCCTGACGCCGTTGGCCCTACGCCTGACCGCCACGGTGATGCTCGGCGCCTGCCTGACCATGGCGGTGATCGGTGAATGGCTGATCGTCACGCTGTTCGGCATTGCCTATCAGCCAGCCTACCCGGCGTTGCTGGCGCTGCTGCCGGGGCTGCTCGGCCTTTGCTATGCGAGCATCTTGCGCCTGGACTTGCTGGGCAAAAATCGCCCCGGCACCATTTCGCTGTTGATGGGCCTCGGCGCGTTGCTGAACCTGGCCCTGAACCTGTTGCTGATCCCGATTTACGGCATCGTCGGCGCCGCGACGGCATCGTCCATCGCCTACCTGGCGGTCACCCTCGCGCTGCTGGTGATGTATTGCCGGTTGAGTGGCGTACCGGTCTGGCAAACCCTGATCATCCTGCCCAGCGATGTGGCTCCGATGCTTCAGATGCTGCAACGGAAATCGGCATGAAACGCCTGATGCTGCTGTTGAGCCTGGGCCTGGGTTTGAGCGCCCAGGCGGCACCCATGCGCTGGGCTGATATTCGCGACGGCAGCCTGTACCTGCAAACGGATCGCCCCGACACGCTGACTATTCGTTGGGTTCCGGCGTGGCAGGCCGATGCCAACGAAGAACGCCTGTACCTGCTCGACGGCAACGGCAACCTCAAGGGCGAGCGCCTGATCGCCGCCAGTGAAACCCGAGGCAAGCAGAGTTGGCCACTGGCGCCCAGTGCCGCCAGTTATCGACTGGAAATTCCGGGCTACAGTTTCCGCCGCTACACGATCGAACACGATGAACGCACGGTAGCGCTGTTCGCCCCGGCCAAGGTGCATTTCAGTGCCGAAACCCGCGGCGGCGATGAGCTGTATTTCAAGGTCGCACCCGGGGAACACGCCGTACTGGCCGGCAAGTTTCACGGAGGGATCAACGCCCTGCAGGCCCAGCGCGTGGGCGACAACAAACAGTTGTCCCTGGCGCTGAAACCCTATCGCGCCTATTGGCAGTTCGATCAGGTGGCATTGCCCGTCACTCAGGACGAACAGGTCTGGCGCCTGCGCCTTCAAGGCAGCGGCAAGGTCGCGTTCTGGCTCGATGGCACGGCGAATCTGTTTGCCCAGAAACCGCAGCAGCTCAAACCGCTGCGCGAGGACGATGGCCAGACCCGCTTGACCCTGCACAAAGAGATGCTCGGCCCCACTCCGAACCTGGGCATTTATTTGCCCTACGTGCTGCCCCCTCAATCCAGTTTCGCAGCGCTCGACGCCCTCAAGCCCCAGGCGGGCACCTACTACAGTTTCGTTGACGTCACCGCGCAAAATCCACACCACGAAGATGCGTTCCGCCAGCTCTATCAGAACCGCTTCGGCATCACCCAGGACCTCACGCTGTTGGCCGGCAGCCAGCGTCAGGCCGATCTGCGGGCCGACACCCAAAGCAACGCCGGCCTCGACGCCTGGCTCGCCGCCACTCGCGCCCTCGGCGGCACCGGTACGCACTACATCGCGTTCGCCGACGAGCCGAACCTCAACTACTCGAGCTACGCCGACTACCAGTCGATTTTCAACAGCATGGCCCGGCAGGTACGCAGCGATCCGGCCAACGCCAAGGCGGGTGTGCGCATCGCCATGCCCGCCACTTCACGCTTCGTCAACGGCCCGTTCGCCGACAACGCCGCCGACAAGCGCGGTATCGATTGGGCACGGCGCCTATTGGCCGAATCCGGTGAGCAGATCGACGCCCTCGCCTGGCACGAATGGATGATTCGCGACCTGCTGGCCACTCGGGTCTACCGCGACAGCGTGCGCCGTGCCGCCGAGCTGGTGGGCCTCGATGCCAAGGGCCGGCCACGCAAGGCCTTGCTGCTGGATCAGACCAACCTGTCCAGCGGTTCAAGCCTGAGCCCCTACGATCAGGAAACCCATTTCGCTTCGCTGTGGTGGACCTCGGTGGTCATCAACTCGGCGCAGGATGGGTTGCTGGACATGCTCAACTGGTTCCAGGCCGCCGACGAACCGACCTACCCCAAAGGCATGGTGCGGGTGCTGGGCGGCGATCGTTTCGAACTCAAACCGGTGGGCCTGGCCCAGCAATTCATCCAGCAGCACTGGCTGAAAAACGTCATGCGCCTGGACAACGACGCTTTCGAAGTCGATGTGTTGGCCATGGCCACCGAGCGCCAGCGCAGCCTGTTAGGGGTCAATAAAGGGGTGCGCTTGCAGCGTGTCGATCTGGGCGGGGCGACGTGCCCGTTGGCCAAGGGAGCGCTGGTGTACTTCGGTGCCGACAACCGCAGTCGCAGCGCTCAGTTCACCTGTCACGACGGTCGCGTCAGCTTCGACCTGCCGGGCGAAACCCTGTTCGCCTTGAGCTGGAGCGCCTCATGAACGCCGCCAACTTGCATCACCACGACCGTGCCGCTCTCGACCGCGCGTTTCACCACGCCAGCGGCGACCGGTCTCTGTCAGGAGGCAATGATATGAATGCCTTGGGAAAACTTCGCCAACACATCAAACGAAAAGGCCTGCGTGCAACGGTCCAGCTCCTTTGGAGGCGCTACATGTTCGTTCACTGGGAGCTTCTGTGGATGAAGCGTGACCTGGTCAGCCCGGTACCGCCCCACCAGCTCAAGCCTTACCCACCGCTGCAAGTGAAGACCATCACGGTGCACAACACCGCAGCCTTTGCCCGTCACTTTGGCGACCGGGTCAACATCATGGAAGAACTGGCCACCGAGGGTTACACCGGGCACATGTATCTGGATGGCAAAGGCGACGCGGTGGCCTTCATCTGGGGCAGCACCCGGGAGTATCACGACCGCCATTTCTATGGCTGCAAGTTCCCGGTAAAAAAAGGCGAATTCTTCGAATTCGGCGGCGAACTGGCTCGCGCGTATTGGGGCACCACGCTCTCGGTGGACCTGCAACTGCGACTCTGGAAAGCCATGCAGGCCCAAGGCTGCCACACGGTCGTGGATGTCTGCGACGCCCACAATATACCGGCGCTGAAACTGCACATTCGCATGGGCTATCAAGAGCAAGGACGCATCCAGCACGTCTATCGATTATTCGGTCGCTGGCGTTTCTTGCGTGAAGCCCGTTACAGCGACTCACGCCTGGATGCTCTACGAAAACCGTCCCGTTCACCTGTTCCTGAGTCGGTGGCGTGAAAATATGATGGCTCGATTCGAATGGCGCACCTCGCTGTGCGCCCTGGACTTTCCGGCAGCTGCTTATGAGGGGTTACGCAGGCGCGTGACGGAACATACGCCGTTCAACACCCTCGCCTGGCTGTGCGCATCGGAACAGGCACTGACCGCCGGGGAACGCTTGCACGTTCTGCTGGGCTGGCAAGGTGATGAATTGGCCTTGTGCCTGCCGCTGGTGGCGTCCGTGGAGCGCTATGGAAGGCTGCCATTTCGGGTCTTGCGTCACCTCGGTTATCCCCTCACCGATCGCCTGGCCCTGCTCACCTGCCTCGATGCCGACAGCATGCGCAAGGCGCTGGTGATCATCCGCCGTCACTTGCCCCATGCGATGCTGCAACTCAATGAATTGTCCGAACCCATCGGCGAAGAAAGCGCGCTGACCGCATGGATGGCCCACAGCTCGACCGGCGAGCGTCGCCTCAGTTGCCGGGTGCCGGTGCATTTGATCAGCGATATCGACCGCCAGGAAGTCTCCGGCGACCCGCGCTACAAACTGCGCCGGGCGCGTAAACGCATATTGGCTTATGGTGCCCAGGTCCGACGCGTAACCCCTGATGCGGCCACTATCGGGCCGTTATTGCAGGCCCTCAGCGAAGTCGAAGTGCAGAGCTGGAAAGGTGTCGAAGGCCTGGGGATTTTCACCAGCAACCGTAGCCGACAATGGATCAACCTGGCCTTCACCGCCCTCGCCGAACAGGGACTGCTGCGGGTGGTGCTGCTGGAAGTGGACGGGCGCTGCATCAGCTACCGGCTCGGCTTGCTGGAAGAGGGCCGGCTGTACGACTACAACCTGGCGTTCCTGCCCAAATACGCCGACCTGGGCAGCGGTCGTGTGCTGCTCGAAGAGTGGATTCGCTGGGGTCTGGACGACAACTGGCACTGGATCGACGCTTCGCGGGTCAGCCTGATGAACTCCAGCCATCAACTCCAGGAGCGCATGACCGGGCAACTGGAGCACTGGCGCTGGAGCTTCTACTCCTGGCGCCCCAGCGGCCTCGCTCTGGGGTTGGCCATGCGACTCTGGCATCAATTCAAGCCGTGGTTGAAAAAGTGGCGGGCCTGGCGGGCATCAGTTGCTCCTGCATCCCCTGCGACACCCACTCGTATCGACAAAGGCCCTGCGCCCACCGAAAAAAACAGGGAGGGCAAACATGCCTCGCCAAGTCATAGTCAACGCTGACGACTTCGGCCTCAGCCCGAGCGAAAACGCGGTGATCCTCGGTGCCTTCCAGGCCGGGGTCATCAGCTCCGCCACCGCCATGGCCAATATGCCGGCGTTCGAGGAAGCCTGCGTCCTGGCCCGGCAGCCGTTGCTGCAGGGACGAATCGGCTTGCACTTCAACCTCACCTATGGCCGGCCGTTGAGCCCCTCGATTCTCGCGCGTTCGACGTTCTGCGACAGCCAGGGCATGTTCGATCTCGACCTGCCCCGCCACAGCCTCTGGCTCAACCGCCTGGATCGCGAAGCGGTGCTGGAGGAACTCCAGGCTCAATGGCAACGTTGCCTGGATAACGGCCTTCTCCCAAGCCACATCGATTCCCATCAGCACGTGCACAACATCTGGCCCATCGGCGAAATCGTCGCGCGCTTTGCCGCCTACCAAGGGGTGCCCGTGCGACTGGCGCGCCATCTGGGAAATAACCTGAGTGTGCGCAAGCGGGTGTTCAAGACATTGCTCAATCATCGATTGAACCGCCTCGCCGGAGCGACCGCCCAGTACGTATGCACCCCGGTAGACCTGCGCAACGTGGCGATGCCGATCGACGGCCTGCTGGAAATCGTCGTCCACCCGACCCATATCGGCGCCGATTTTGGCGATATCTATTTAAACCCCGGAGAGTCTCTGGCTCACATCCTGGAGCTGCGTCTTCCGGGCATTCCGAGAGTGTCCTATGCCGTTGTGCCAAGGACGCTCAAAGACGAACAGCAGTACCCGATTGAGCTACGCCCGTTGCAACCTTGATTTATCGCTATCGAAAACGTTACCCACCACACCCTGGCTTCAGCCTCGGAGGACTTCATGAGCGCCATCGACAAGCTTCGCGAACGTATCAAACAAAAAGGCCTGCTCCACACGCTCCAGACGCTCTGGAAGCGCTATGTGTACTTCCACCGAGAACTGTTGTGGCTGGGGCGCGATCTGGTCACCCCGGTGGCGCCGCACAAACTACGGCCCTATACGGGTTTGAAGCGGGTGACGATTACCCGGGAGAACGCCATCGCTTTCACCAAGTATTACGGTAACCGCGTCAAGGCCATGGCCCAGATCGCCTCCGAAGGTCACACCGGGCACATGTATGTGGACGAGGCAGGTGATGCCATCGGATTCATCTGGGGCAGCCTCAGTGACTACTTTGACCAGCATTATTATGGCTGCTGGTTCCGGGTCAAACCCGGTGAGTTTTTCCAGTTCGGCGGTGAAATGATCCCTCTCTACTTCGGCTCCAGCCTGTCGGTGGACGCCCAGTACAATATCTGGGGTGCGATGCGGGACCAAGGTTGCGACAAGGTCATGGACGTCTGCGATGTCCGCAACATCCAGGCCATGAAAATGCACCTGCGCATGGACTACCAGGAACAGGGGCGAATCACCCACGTCTACGACCTGTTCGGCCGCTTTCGCTTCTTCCGCGAAACCTACTACAGCGGCTCGCGCCTGACTTCGTTGCGCAAACCGGAACAGCAGGCAGTGACTGCGGCGCAGGCGTGATTTTGGCTGGTGGGAGTTCGTTGCTTGATTTGCCGCCATCGCGAGTTTTCCTGCGATGGCGTCATTTTGCCTACACAATTTAGGGAATAACGCACACTAAACCAGAGAATGAACTGACTGCTCGTCTGTATTCATATGGATACATTCGAGCAATGAATTATCTTATTCAACAAACCACAATCTTCGTGACATGGCATGCCTCGATACGCGACTTGCGGGCCAAGGTTGCGATCGCTCGTCGCATTGACCGTGCCTCTGCGGGTAATCTAGGCGATATCAAGCCGGTGGGTGATGGTGTCTCCGAAATGCGCGTGGACGTCGGTGCAGGCTATCGGGTCTACTTCACCATAAGAAATGGCGTAGTCATCGTATTGCTGGCCGGTGGTGACAAGTCCTCGCAAAACACCGATATCCGGCGGGCGAAAAAATTGGCAAGGGAGGTTTAAACATGGGCCAGACTTTGACTACTTTCGACATGGCGGCACTGCTCGACAGTGACGAAGCCATCAGCGAGTACCTCTCTCAGGTACTGGCAGACGGCGACAACGAAGAATTTCTTCGTGCTATTGGCTACGTGGTAAAGGCCCGTGGCATGACACAAATTGCCAAAGATTCCGGAATGGGCCGCGAAAGCCTGTACAAAGCCTTCGCGCCAGGCGCGAAACCACGTTTTGATACGGTTCTAAAGGTCATTCATGCCCTTGGCATTGATCTCTGCGCACAACCGGGACATGCGGCAAATCACTCAACTCTCTGAGAGTGTCCTTGTCACTATGTTGTTCGCCTTCACCGCCACCAACGTGTAACACAACGGCAACTGCGCCTTTTGCTGCTGATACAGATCGTAAAGTTCTTCGCGGTTGGAGTGCGGGTATTCCTTGAAGTGGCCGATCTGCAACCCCGCCTCAACGGCACCGGTGAAGATGGCGCCCAGGGTGTGGACGAACCAGTAGGATGCTGAGGCGGGCTGTTCGACTTTGCCTTCGTAGACGATCGGCTGGTTCTGGACGAAAGGTTCGCTGCGAAAATACGAGCTGTCCGGGCGATAGGGATCGGCTGACTCGGGGTCGAACATTTCCAGGAACGGGTGGGTTTCGTACACCACCAGGCTGCCGCCGGGCTTGAGGGTTTGCGCGGCATGGCGCAAGAATTCGGCGATGTCGGGCATCCAGTTCAAGACGCCGATGGTGATCAGCGCCACGTCGAAGCGCTGGTGAAGATCAGTCGGCAGGTGATGGATGTCCGCCTCGATGAATTCGGGCTCATGGGGCGAACGGGATGCCAGCTCCCAGGCCTGATCGAGAAAGGCCTCCGATTGGTCAATGCCCACGACACGGCGGGCTCCCAGCGCAAACAGCGAAAGACTTTCGCGTCCGTTGTTGCAGCCCAATTGCACCACCTCCTTGCCGGCGACGCCGACCTGTTGAAGCAACCCGCTGAGGGTGTCATCCAGGCAGGAGAAATCGCTATGGCTCACGGCACTCAAACAGGCCTGCCACTCAGGGGTATCTTTGTGGTGTTGGGCGGAGTCATTCCACGCATCGCGATTGCTGGCGATGGCTTTTTCTTTTGTCGGCATTTCCATTGCACGCTCCAGAATTCGGGCCTTTGATTGGCCGGCAAGAGTCTGGATCAGTGTCAGCAAAACTACCATTCGAGCTTTGTTGCAATCTTGTAATCACCGGTGGTGCGAACCCTCTTCGCCTTGATTCAACCGCTCACGCAAGAACTCGATCAGCGCCTGCACCGGTCGTGACCTCTGGCGATGCTGCGGGTAGACGGCCGACAAGGTCAGCGGCTTGGGGCGCAAATCATCCAGCACTGGTACAAGTCGGCCGTCCTCAAGGGCCGAACCGATGATGAAGGTCGGCAGGTACGTGATGCCCATACCGGCAATGGCAGCGTCCTTGAGCAATTCACCATTGTTGACCCGCATCCGCCCAGTGACGTTGATGTTCTGCGGCTTGCCCTGCCCCTCGAAACGCCATTGCACCTGACGACCGTGGCCGTAAGGCAGGCAATCATGGGTGTGTAAATCCTCGGGTTTAAGCGGCGTACCCCGCTCGGCCAGATACGCCGGGCTGGCACAGTACAGCCGCTCGATGGAGGCGAGACGTCGGGCGATCAGTGTCGAGTCTTCCAGCACGCCGATGCGCAATGCCAAATCGTAGCCCTCACCGAGTAAGTCCACTGGTCGATCACTCAGGTCGACTTCCACGGTGACCTCGCGATAACGCTGCAAAAACTCCGGTAACAGACAGCCCAGATGCGCCACGGCAAACGACAACGGTGCGCTCAGGCGAATGGTGCCGCGAGGCTCGGTGGTCTGCCCGGCGATGCCCTGCTCCACTTGCTCGACTTCGCTGAGCAGGCGCAAGGCTGATTCGTAATAACTCTGCCCCAGCGGCGTAACGTCCAACCGCCGGGTCGAACGGTTGAGCAGGCGCACGCCGAGGCGCTCTTCCAGTTGCATCAAGCGGCGGCTGACAAACTGCTTGGACAACCCTAGTTGATCAGCCGCCGCGGTGAAGCTGCCGGAGTCCATGACCTGGCAAAACATACGCATATCTTCGAACGGGTTCATTGTCACTCTCTGGTTGACAGTTATTCGCTTTATAGCCGCTTTTTCACTTTCCGACACCTCATTAATCTGTGCTCACGGTGTTGCTGAGGCCCGAACCCCAGTGCCACAGCAGCCCGATCCCAAGGCATACAAAAACTCAAACGATATAAAAAGGAATTGCACATGAACATCAAGAAAACCCTCGCCACTTCCGTTCTCGCCCTGTCCATCGGCAACGCATTCGCCGCCGGCGGCCCCGGTGTCGAACACAACACCCAGGCCTTCCTCGATGCCCTCGCCGCCGGCGGTGGCAAACCGCTGGAACAGCTGAGCCCGAAAGACGCCCGCGCCGTGTTGACCGGCGCCCAGGCTTCGGTGAAGGTTGATCTGTCGGGTATTGAAATCAGCGACAAGGCGATCAAGGTCGACGGCCAGACCATCAACCTGAAAGTGGTGCGACCGGCCAAGGTCAAGGGCGAGTTGCCGGTGTTCATGTTCTTCCACGGTGGCGGCTGGGTATTGGGCGACTTCCCGACGCACCAGCGCCTGATCCGTGACCTGGTAGTGGGCTCCGGCGCAGTCGCGGTATACGTCGACTACACGCCGTCGCCGGAAGCGCAATACCCGACCGCCATCAACCAGGCCTACACCGCGACGAAATGGGTGGCCGCGCATGGCAAAGAGATCGGTGTCGATGGCAAGCGACTGGCGGTGGCCGGCAACAGCGTCGGCGGCAACATGGCGGCGGTCGTGGCGCTGATGGCCAAGGAACAGAAAACACCTGCCCTGCGCTTCCAGCTGTTGATGTGGCCGGTGACCAACGCACAGTTCGACGACGGCTCGTACCAGCAATTCGCCGAGGGGCATTTCCTCACCAAAGGGATGATGCAGTGGTTCTGGGACAACTACACCACCAACCCGGCCGAGCGTGCGCAGATTCATGCCTCGCCGCTCAACGCCAGCGCCGAACAACTCAAGGGCCTGCCTGCCGCACTGGTGCAGACCGCCGAATTCGACGTGCTGCGTGACGAAGGCGAAGGCTACGCCCGCCACCTCGATGCGGCCGGTGTGCCGGTGACCTCGGTGCGCTACAACGGGATGATTCATGACTTTGGCCTGCTCAATCCGCTGAATCAGATTCCGGAAGTCAAAGCGGCGGTACGTCAGGCCGCGGCCGAGCTCAAGACGCATCTGAACTAAGTCCAACCTCTCGCCACACCCCAGGGTGTGGCGAGTTTTTTTGTGCCCGTTGGAGTGCAATCCATGAGCCTTTTCTCTGCCCACCTGTTGCCTTGGAGCGCCCTGCTGCTGGTGCTCGACGCCCTGCTCTGGCACCTCGTCCCGTTCAAGCATCGCGCGCCGCGGGTCGGCGTGCGTCTGGTGCTGTTTCTGGCGTTCAGTGCGCTGGTCATCAATGCCGGCGTCAGCCCGTTGCAGGCACCATTGTTTGCCGATGACCCGGTGGCGCAACTCGGTGCAACGGCGCTGGGGATACTCTGGTGGCTGTACGCCGCATGGGTGCTCACGGAAGTGTTCGGTCTGGTGCTGATGCGCCGCATAGGTCACAGCGGCCGTTTGTTGCAGGACGTGATCGGTGCACTGGTGTTTCTGGCCTCCATTGTCGCGGCCGCCGGTTATGTGCTGGATCTGCCAGTCAAAGGTCTGCTCGCGACGTCCGGCGTGTTCGCCATCGTAGTCGGTCTGGCGCTGCAGAGTACGTTGGCCGATGTGTTCTGCGGCATCGTGCTGAATACCACCAAACCCTATCAGGTGGACGACTTTGTCGTTATTGATGGCGTCGAGGGTAAAGTGCTGGACATCAACTGGCGCGCCACGCACCTGTTGAGCAGCGCCGGCACGATGGCCGTGGTGCCGAACTCGGTGGCGGCCAAGGCCAAGATCGTCAACCTCAGCCGCCCAAACAACCTGCACGGGGTGTCGATCAGCATCAAGGTGGCGAACCACATCCGCCCACGCCGGGTGCTCGACGCCCTCGACCGCACGCTGCAAGGCAGCAGCAGTCTGTTGCTCTCGCCCGCGCCAAAAGCGGTGCTCAAAGAGGCCGGCGAAGAGATGTCCGAATACGTGGCCAGCGGGTTCATCGCCGAGCTGGGCAAAAAGAGCGACGTGCGCAATCAACTGTTCGACCTCGCCCACCGCCATCTGGAAGCGGCCGGCATCTCGCGACACCCCGACGGCGTGATCGAACCCTCGCCCCGCGCCCGCGCGCTGCTCGATGAAGTGAAGATTTTCCGCTCGCTGAGCCATGAAGAACGTGATCGCCTCGCCGAATCGATGGTCGCGCAACAATACGCCGCAGGTCAGGTGGTGCTGGATCTGGATGAAGTGCCGGACAGCCTGTTCGTGATCGCCACCGGCGTCGTCAGCGCCAGCGTGCCGGACGGCAATGGTTTCACCGAGGCCGGTCGCATGGGGCCGAGCGAAGTCATGGGGGAACAGAGCATCCTGGCCGATACGCCGTCGCAGGCGACGTTCACCGCGCTGACATCTTCGATCATCTACCGTCTCGATAAGAACCTGACCCGCCAGTGCATGGAACAGCGCAGCGAAGTGGGCCGGGCATTGAACAAGTTGCAGGCGGTGCGCCAGCAGAACAGTCGGCTGGCGTTGATGGCCAAACCGGCACCGATCAGCAAAGGGGGATTTTTGGGATGGTTGCAAAAACGCTAAAAGCAAAAGATCGCAGCCGACGGCAGCTCCTACAGGAGGAACGCATTCCAATTGTAGGAGCTGCCGCAGGCTGCGATCTTTTGATCTTCTTACTTGGCAGTGAACTTGGTGTAGCTGTTGATCAGGTTGCGGTAGTTCGGGATGCGCTGGGACAACAGGTTGGCCAGGCCTTCCATGTCGTTGCGCCAGTCGCCCTGCAACTCGCAAGCCACGGAGAACCAGTTCAGCAGTTGCGCACCGGCAGCCGACATGCGAGCCCACGCCGCTTGTTGCACCGTAGTGTTGAAGGTGCCGGAGGCGTCGGTTACCACGAACACTTCAAAACCTTCAGCCAGTGCCGACAACGTCGGGAACGCCACACACACGTCAGTTACAACACCGGCAATGATCAGCTGCTTGCGGCCGGTGGCCTTCACGGCTTTGACGAAGTCTTCATTGTCCCAGGCGTTGATCTGGCCCGGGCGTGCAATGAACGGAGCGTCCGGGAACTGCTCTTTGAGTTCCGGCACGATCGGGCCATTCGGGCCGCTGTCGAAACTGGTGGTGAGGACGGTCGGCAGGTTAAAGAACTTGGCGATGTCGCCCAGGGCCAGCACGTTGTTCTTGAATTCGTTAGGCGAGAAATCCTGCACCAACGAGATCAGGCCAGTCTGGTGATCAACCAGCAATACCACTGCATCATCTTTGTTCAGACGTTTGTAAGGAACGTTGCTCATGTGAAACTCCTCGGGGAGATGGACTTACCTCAGGGGCGCCGACACACCAGGCCGGCGCATTGTTTAATCACTAGAAGGCAAAACACGAGCAGCCAAACGCGCCCCAGAACCCCTGGAAATCGCTGACCGGTGCGTTCGACAAACGCGCCCGCTCATGGCTGTGGGAATGCACCGCGCACGGCCCGCTGCACTGGTGAACCTGCGCCTGCATCGGTGAAGCCGGACGCCAGTGACCCGGCACCTTGACCACCGGTGACCAGTCCGGCAGCACTGGCACGCTGGCCGGCCCGAGTTTCTCGAAGTCACCGGCGGCGTACACCACCTTGCCGCCAACCACGGTCAACACCGACTCGATCCACTTGATCGCTTCTTCCTCGACGCTGAAGAAGTCGGCGCTCAGGGCGGCGACGTCGGCCAGTTGTCCGACTTTGATCTGGCCTTTCTTGCCCTGCTCCGACGAGAACCAGGCACTGCCGTGGGTGAACAGTTCCAGCGCGGTCTGCCGGGACAGGCCTTCGCTGTGCAGTGCCAGCCCGCCGACGGTGCGACCGCTGACCATCCAGTACAACGAGGTCCAAGGGTTGTAGCTGGACACTCGAGTCGCATCGGTGCCGGCCCCCACCGGTACACCCTCGGCCAGCATGCGCTTGATCGGTGGCGTGTTTTCAGCGGCCTTGGCGCCGTAACGCTCGGCGAAATACTCACCCTGGAACGCCATGCGGTCCTGGATCGCAATGCCACCGCCCAGTGCCCTCACCCGCTCGATGTTCTGTGGGGTGATGGTTTCGGCGTGGTCGAAAAACCATGGCAAACCATTGAATGGAATGTCGCGGTTGACCTTCTCGAACACATCAAGCATGCGGCTGATGGACTCGTTGTAGGTCGCATGCAAACGGAACGGCCAGCGCTGCTCGACGAGGTGGCGAACCACCGTTTCCAGCTCGTCTTCCATGGTTTGCGGCAGGTCCGGACGCGGTTCGAGGAAGTCCTCGAAGTCCGCCGCTGAGAACACCAGCATCTCGCCGGCGCCGTTGTGCCGCAGGAAGTCGTCGCCCTGGTGCAACTTGACGCTGCCGGTCCAGTTCTTGAAATCGGTCAGTTCTTCCTTGGGCTTCTGGGTGAACAGGTTGTAGGCGATGCGCACGGTCAGTTGCTGGTCTTTGGCCAACTGCTCGATCACCGCGTAGTCGTCCGGGTAATTCTGGAAACCACCGCCGGCGTCGATGGCACTGGTCAGGCCGAGGCGATTGAGTTCGCGCATGAACTGGCGGGTCGAGTTGACTTGATACTCCAGCGGCAACTTCGGCCCCTTGGCCAGGGTCGAGTACAGAATCATCGCGTTCGGCCGCGCCACCAGCATGCCGGTCGGCTCGCCGTTGGCATCACGCACAATCTCGCCACCCGGCGGGTTCGGCGTGTTGCGGGTGTAGCCGGCGACGCGCAGTGCCGCGCGGTTGAGCAAGGCGCGGTCGTACAAATGCAGCACGAACACCGGCGTATCGGGTGCGGCCTGGTTGAGTTCTTCCAGGGTCGGCATGCGTTTTTCGGCGAACTGGAATTCGTTCCAGCCACCCACCACCCGAACCCACTGCGGCGTCGGCGTGCGGTCGGCCTGATCCTTGAGCATGCGCAAGGCATCGGCCAGGGACGGCACACCTTCCCAGCGCAATTCGAGGTTGTAGTTCAAACCACCGCGGATCAGGTGCAAGTGCGAGTCGTTGAGGCCGGGGATGACGCAACGGCCCTTGAGGTCAATGACCTGCGTGCCCGAACCGCGCAGGGCCATGGCGTCGGCATCGGTACCAACCGCGACGAAGCGGCCGTCGCTGATCGCCACGGCGCTGGCGAGGGGCTTCTCACGGTCAACGGTATGGAACTGGCCATTGAACAGAATCAGATCGGCGTTCATCGCGTTTCCTTAAGGCTGTGTGGAATGGGACTGGCCGGCTTCCAGCCACGGCGCGAACAGGCGCGTGGCCAGCGGCATAAAGACGTACACCACCGACAGCACAATGGTCAGGGTGATCAGGAAAGTGGCGACCACGTAGTTGGACAGGAATGCATTGAGCTGCAACAGCGGCCCCCAAAGCAGCGGCACCAGCAAGGTGTGCGGCAGGATCACCAACAGCGTCACCACGGCCTGCTTCCAGCGCGGCGGTGGTGAGCCGGCCTCAGCCAGCGGTGAGAACCAGAACTCATTGACCGGGTTGACCTCGGTCTGGTCGCCGTCGGCCAGCATCGGCGCGGCTTCATCGACCAGCGCCTGGCGCTGCGGCGAATCGAGCCAGCGCTGCATCGCTTCGGTGGAGCAAAAACGCAACACGCAGGTGAACAGGTCGAGGCCACCGCTCTTGCCGCGAATCACATCCACGCCCAAGTGTCCCTCGCGTTGCCCGGCCACGCTGACGATGTTGCGCAGCCAGGCTTCATAGTCCGCTTCAAAACCGGCCTTGACCCGGTGCTTGACGATCAGCGTCACGATCTCATCGATACGATTGGAATCAGGCATAACGGAGGGCTCCGGCGAGACGAACATTGAGCGCCAGCCGTCCCGGCCCGGCGATGAAAATGCTGGTGAACAGAATCAACAGCAGCCAACCGAACTGCCCCTCGGCCACACTCCATTGCGGATGCACGACCAGCAGCGCCACCAGCAGCACAAACAAAATGGGCAGGCACGCCAGACGCACCAGCACACCGACAACGATCAGCAGCGGGCACAGCACTTCGGCGAAGATCGCCAGGATTAGCGTGAGGTGAGCGCCGAGGTGGAACGGGTCTTCGATGCGTTGCAATTCGGCGCTGTAATCGAGCACTTTCGGCAAGCCATGCACGCCCAGCAAAAACAGTGCGCCACTGACCCGCAGAAACAGCAGCCCGAGATGTTGAGCCCGTTCATCCCATTGCGAAGCGTTCATGGCCCCTACCCTTGATCAATCATTGCCCTGAATAGTGCAGCGACGGGGTAGGGAAAAATTGAATGTACGTGCTCTCTTTGCTCAACACGCTGAACGCCAAAACGACACAAAACCCTGTGGGAGCGGGCTTGCCCGCGAAAGCGCTGTGTCATTCAACGGTGATGTCGACTGACCCGACGCCATCGCGGGCAAGCCCGCTCCCACAGGGTTTTGTGTGTGCTCACTACTGCTCAGGCACAAAAAACGGCCCGAAGGCCGTTTCGTATCGAATCCGGTCAGACGGCCGGGGCTGCCTTCAGCTCCAGACTATCCAGCGCCCGACTCACAGCCAGTTCACCCAGCATGATGAGCTGCGCGACGCCCAGTATCGTATTGCGCTGCGGCCCCTCCAGAAACCCGGCACAGTCACTGGCAATCACCTTGGCCGAGGCAAAGGATTCGCTGGCATTGGCCAGTAGCTCTTCGATGTCGATGCCCGGGGCGACGGTGTAAATCGTGCTCGGTTTGCGCGAGGTCTTGGGGTCGGACGGTTTGAGGTAGTGATCAAGAGCACGCTCGGCGGCTTCGTTGAGTTTTTTGGGATCGAGAGGATCGTAGGGGGAAACGTCGTCGGTTCCTGGCGGGTTAGGTGTGGCTTTGAACATGGTGAGTCTCCGTTATACCTGATGGAACCACCAGTACCTGTCGCTAAACAAGTAAGGGTGGCGGCTGTACGCAGGTTAGCGAACCGAGAGGTATAAGACCCGGCAGACCCGAGGGCCTCCCGCGCACAGCCACCATATCGAAACTGCAGACATGGAATGCCTGCAATATGACGGAGCGTTGTTGCGCTTATACCTGTTCAAGTCGCTAAACCCGATCGCTGATTGGCAGCGATGCGGAAACGATAAAGACCAGGCCCAAAGCACACAAGCCGGCGGATTCTGGCGCAGTCGTAGGCAACGGCGCAAGGATCTGTAGCTTTCAGGAAGTAACGCTAAACACCATTAAACACAGCCCTCGAATCAACACACATTCCCCTGTGGGAGCGGGCTTGCTCGCGAAGGCGGTGTGTCATTCAACGGTGATGTCGACTGACCCGACGCCTTCGCGGGCAAGCCCGCTCCCACAGTTGGACGGTGTGGGTATGCAAGATGGGTCGTCTCAAAAGATCGCAGCCTTCGGCAGCGCCTACGGAGTTGGTATTTTCAGGGGCTCGGACATGAACTGACTGATCCGCGAGCGCAGCCATTTTTCGGCTGGATCGTTGTCATGCACCCCGCTCCATGCCATCGACAACTGCGCGGCGTCGATAGGAAACGGCGGATCTTCGGCGCGCAAGGTACATCCCTCGACCAGCGCACACGCAGCGTAATCCGGCACCGTGGCAATCATCTCGGTGCCGGCCAACAACGCCCGTAAGCCACTGAATTGCGGCACGCCCAGCACCACGCGGCGAGAGCGGCCGACCTTGGCCAGATCCATATCGATGTTGCCGCTCAGGTCACCGGAGAACGACACCATCGCGTGCGGCCGCGCGCAATATTCGTCGAGGGTCAGCGGCCCTGGACGATTGTCACCGCGCAGCACTTTGCAGGGAATGTCGCGCAGGCGTTTGCGTTTGGCATTGGCCGGCAGGTCGGTGGTGTAACTCACCCCCACCGAAATCTCGCCAGACGCGAGCAACGCCGGCATCAGCAGATAGTTGGCACGACGCACCACGACCACGATCCCCGGCGCTTCTTCTTGCAGTTTGCGCAACAACGGCGGAAACAGTCCGAACTCGGCATCGTCCGACAGCCCGATGCGAAACACATCGCAACTGCTCGCCGGGTCAAACTCCTTGGCCCGGCTGACCGCTCCGGAAATGGTGTCCATCGCCGGTTGCAACTCCTTGAGAATCGCCAGTGCCCGCGCCGTCGGTTCCATGCCGCGACCATTGCGCAGCAACAACGGATCGTCGAACAAATCACGCAGCCGTCCCAGCGCAGCACTCACCGCCGGTTGGCCCATGAACAGTTTCTCGGCGACGCGAGTCAGGTTTTTTTCGAACATCAACGCCTCGAAAATCACCAGCAGGTTCATGTCGACGCGGCGCAGATCATTACGGTTCATATGCACAATCCCATGGTGTTTTCGGCCAGGCACGAAGGTTGACGAGCATCTGACTTTACTCGAGACGGCCCGCCCGGATCGAGGAATTAACAACGTTTAACTCGCAAGCCAAAGCCCTCGCGACCAAGAATGAAGCCTTCTGCGCAGACTTGTTTTTCAGACAAGGGAACGTGCTGACCCCCCGTGCAGTGCATCCGCGCGCGCCCATCGACACGGACATCGGCCATGGCTCTCATTCAGCAAAACGCGATCAAGGCGGCGTGTGCCATTGAAACGCAAAAAAAAACCACGGGCGGCCTTAGCCCCTGGCGTGAAACTCTGGTCAAGCAACTGATCCTCGACCATCTCGACGACCCCCTGGAAGTGACCGAACTGGCACGGGCCTGTGCCCTGTCGCGCAGTCATTTTTCCCGTGCATTCAAGTGCAGCATCGGTGTTTCACCGCAGGACTGGATTCGTCTGCAACGCATCGCCCGGGCCAAGCATTTGATCCAGAACACCGACATGACCCTGACGCAAATCAGCCTGGAATGTGGCTTCTGCGATCAGGCACATTTCTCCCATATCTTCACCCGCAGCGAAGGCATCACACCGTTCGCCTGGCGTTGCCGAACGGTGCGTTCTCTTCCCCCTCTCACAATCAAAAGATCGCAGCCTTCGCCAGCTCCTACGGCCGCTCACATAACCGCGTAGGAGCTGGCGCAGCCTGCGATCTTTTGATCTTGATCAGCCCTTGATGAACGCCAGCAGATCTTCGTTGAGTTGATCCTTGTGGGTGTCGGTCAGGCCGTGGGGCGCTCCCGGATAGACCTTCAAGATGGAGCCCTTGACCAGTTTTGCCGCAGCGATACCAGCGGCTTCGATCGGCACGACCTGGTCGTCGTCGCCATGCACCACCAGGGTCGGCACATCGAACTTCTTCAGGTCTTCGGTAAAGTCGGTTTCGGAGAACGCCTTGATGCAGTCATACGCGTTCTTGTGGCCGGACATCATGCCCTGCAGCCAGAACCAGTCGATCATGCCTTGGGACGGCTTGGCACCCGGGCGATTGAAGCCAAAGAACGGACCGCTGGCCAGATCCTTGTACAGCTGCGAACGGTCGGCCAGGGACGCCTGACGAATACCGTCGAACACTTCCAGCGGCAAGCCGCCCGGGTTGGCCTCGGTCTTGAGCATCAACGGCGGCACCGAGGAAATCAGCCCGGCCTTGGCCACTCGACCAGTGCCGTGGCGACCGATGTAGCGCGCCACTTCGCCACCGCCGGTGGAGAAGCCGAACAGCACGGCGTTTTGCAGGTCCAGATGCTCTATCAGCTGCGCCAGATCATCGGCGTAAGTGTCCATCTCATTGCCGAACCATGGCTGGCTCGAACGCCCGTGACCACGGCGATCATGGGCGATGACCCGATAGCCTTTCGAAGCCAGGAAGATCATCTGCGACTCCCAGCTGTCAGCGTTCAATGGCCAACCGTGGCTGAAGACGATTGGCTGACCTGTGCCCCAGTCCTTGTAGTAAATCTCGGTGCCGTCTCGGGTGGTAAAGGTGCTCATGGTGATGTCTCCTCATGCATGGTTTTTGTGGCGGTTAATAAGAGGTGCGGACCATTCGTTCGGCCAGGCGCGCCACCCGTTCGCCCAAATGCGCGGCAGTGCGGCGGTCTTCGGGCGGCGGTGCAAGGTCGGGGGACTGTTCGACGTTCGATTGGGCCATGGCCCCCAGCGAACTGCCGAGACGGTTCAACTGCCCATCGAACAGGCCCGTGCTGCTGCGCGCCGGCAGCAGGTCGAGGCCGACCCAGATCATCGAGTGCTGGGCGGCGAACACTGCCATCTGCTGCAAGGTGTTGAGCTTGTCGCCGCACAGGCAGCCTGAGTTGGTGAAGCCGGCGGCGAGTTTGTCGCGCCAGGGCTGGGCCAGGTAGAACGAGGCGGTAGCGTCCATGAAGCCCTTGAAGGCTGCCGAGGCACTGCCCATGTAGGTCGGGGCGCCAAAGATGATTGCATCGGCGCGGTGCAAGCGTTCCCAGTGATCGTCCACTTCTTCGACCGGAATCAGCCTACAGATGCTACCCAAGTGCCGTTCCACACCCTGGCCCACGGCCTCGGCCATGACCCGGGTGTGCCCGTAGCCACTGTGATAGACCACCACCACGTTGCTCATTCCGGTTCCTCCAGAAGGGTTCATCCTTTTTGCGGCACGCTTTTTGGTGCAAGAAGGCCGGTGCCTTCGGTTGAACTTGAAGGGATGGATTTTTGAGCGTAGACCGGACACACGACGAGTTAAACGTTGTTAATTTTCAACGGGGCGCCCACGCACCCGGCCAACACCGCACCCAATAAATACGGGATCGACAAGCGCTGACGGGAATCCAGCAGCCGATGCACACACCGACGAGGTGCACGACAGAGCATTGCACTGCCGAAAAAACCTGAGGAATATGCCCCGATACCGTGCGATAGACGGATGCAAGCAGGAGTGACCCGTTGACCCTTTCTCCCGAACAGGCCATCCATTTCGGCCCTTACCGGATTTACCCCGGACAACGCCTGGTGATGGAGGCCGACCAGCCCTTGCGCCTGGGTCGGCGAGCCATGGACATTCTGTTGATCCTGCTGGAACACGCCGGGCAGGTGGTGAGCAAACAGCAACTGATCGCCCGGGTCTGGCCCAAAAGCGTGGTGGAAGACATCAACCTGCGGGTGCACATGGCGGCGCTGCGCAAGGCCCTCGGTGATGGTCAGGCCGGCCAGCGCTACATCATCACCGTTGCTCAGCGCGGCTACAGCTTTGTCGCGCCGTTCTCTGTGGAGCACATAGAGCAAAGCCCGAAAAGCGCCGAAAATGGATCGATCCGGCATAACCTGCCAATCCGTCGGACCCGCATGATTGGTCGTCAGGCTCTGGTCGACAGCGTGATAACGCAATTGACGCGGCAGCGTTTCATCACCCTCGTGGGCCCCGGCGGAATTGGCAAGACCACGGTGGCGCTGCGCGTCGCCGAGCAATTGATCGGCCGCTACCGAGACGGCATTCGCCTGCTGGACCTGGCACCGATCAACGACCCTTTGATGATCACCACGCACTTGGCAACGCTGCTGGATTTATCCTTGCACGACGCCGAACCCATGAGCGGTCTCGCCACGTTCCTGCGCGAACGGCAGATGCTGCTGGTCATCGACAATTGCGAACACTTGATCGATGCCATTGCGTTGCTCAGTGAAAGCATCCTGCGCGCGGCGCCCCAAGTGCACATTCTGGCCACCAGCCGCGAGAGCCTGCGGGCCGAAGGCGAGTTCGTGCAGCGCCTGGAATCGCTGGACTGCCCACCGCCCATCGCCGTGCTCGACCGCGCTCAGGCCCTGACGTTTTCGGCGCTGCAATTGTTTGTCGAACGGGCGATGGCCAGCCACGACAGTTTCGAACTGAGCGAAGCCGAACTGCCGCTGGCGATTGAAATCTGTCGGCGCCTGGACGGGATACCGCTGGCCATCGAACTGGCGGCGGCACAAGTGGACAGCCTGGGATTGAGTGGGTTGCTGTCGCAACTGCAAGGCAGTTTTCGTCTGCTCACCCAGGGCTGCCAGACAACCTTGGGCCGCCATCAGACCCTGCGCGCCACACTGGACTGGAGCTTTGAACTGCTCAATGCCTGCGAGCAAACCTGCCTGCGCCGATTGGGCGTGTTCCGGGGTGGTTTCACCCTGGAGTCGGCGGCCGCGGTGATCGTCGGTGAACACCTCGAGCCCGATGTGGTATTCGGCTCAATCACCCAATTGGTCGCCAAGTCGTTGCTGAACGTGGAAGTCGGCGACGAAGAAGTGTTCTACCGGCTGCTCGACACCACACGTGGTTATGCACTGGAAAAACTCGCCCAGGCCCAGGAATTGCCGGACACCCGCGAGCGCCACGCCGAACGCTGCCTGACCTTGATGCAGCAAGCCCGGAACGACTGGGAACAGATCTCGAGCGAGCGCTGGACCGAGCGTTACGCCCGCAACCTGGAAGACATCCGTGCTGCACTTGATTGGGGCTTGAAAGCTCAAGGGCCGCAGGCCTTGGCGATCCGCCTCGCTGCAACCTCGACGCCGCTGTGGCAGGAACTGTCGCTGCTCAAGGAGCACGGCGTGTATGTGCGCAAAGCTTTGGCATTGCTCGAAGCGACGCATCAGCCCTGCCCGCATGTGACCATGACCCTCAAGCTTGCCCTCGGCAGTTCCTGCTACCACACCCTGGGCAGCAGCGACGAAGCCGTCGAAGCGTTCGTCCGCGCCAAACACCTGGCCGAACACTGCAACGATGTGGCCGGTCAGCTCAAAGCGATTTCCGGGCACTTGGCGGTTGATCTTAGTTGCGGCCACTACCAACAGGCCCTGGAGCAGAGCCGACAATTTGAGCGGTTGGGGCTGCACGGTGACGCGGCGTTGTCCCTGAGCACCCAACGCTTGCGGGTTCTGGCCCTGCACTTTGCCGGGGATCAGGCTCTGGCGCGGGAGAATGTCGAACAGGTTATTCAATGCCTGGCCCAGAGCGGTTACCTCAACCGCTTCACCTACTGTTTTGGTGTGCATTACGATCAAAGCGTCGCAGCCCTGACGATTCTGGCGCGCATTCTCTGGTTACAAGGGCACCCGGAAAAAGCCTGGCACACCGCACGACAGGCACTCGACATCGCGATGCAGATCAATCATGGCACGTCCATCTGCTACACCCTGGCGCTGGCCGGTTGCCTGATCGCTCATTACAACGGCGACACCCCGGTCGCCCGCGAGCTCCTGAACCTGCTGCTTGAACAGGCGAAGAAACACTCGGTGCTGCTGTTCTACAGCTGGGCCAAACATTACGCGCAGGTGATCGAGGGGGCCGATGCGCCCTCGTCATCGCGAGCTAACACCGGGTTGATCAAGGAAATCATGGTCACGCTGGACAGCCGTTTCATCGATGACGCATTGCTGGAACGAGCCGAAAGCGGCGCGGCGGGTTGGAGCACCGCGGAAATTCTGCGAGCCCGGGCCGACGCGTTGCTGGCAGAGGATTGTCCGACCCGGGTCAGTGCGGCCGAGGCCGTGCTGCTCAAGGCGTTAGCCGTGGCAAAAGCCCAGGGAGCGCTGGCCTGGGAACTGCGTAGCGCCACGTCACTGGCCCACCTGTGGCAGCGTCAGGGTCACTTTCAGCAAGCCCATGAGCTGTTGGCGCCGATTTACCAGCGCTTCACCGAAGGCTTTGCTACACCGGACTTGACGAAAGTCCGTCGCCTACTCGACGAGCTGCAACGACACCTGCCCGGCTGATGTCCAGCGTGCCCGGCTGATGTAGCGGGCATGACGCCGTTCAAAGGCACGCAAATGACCGCTGTGTTCGAGTTTCTCCAAGACGTAGATACGGGTGGTGTTGAGGAAACGGTAACGGGTCACACCACTGCCCTGCTCCACCGACAGCAGTGATTTGCGCGCCAGCCGCTCTACGATTTCGACCAGGCAGCTGGGCCGCAGCACCGCGCAACTGATCACGCCAATCGCCGAGTCCAGCGTGAACGCCATCTTGAACACCGCCAGCCGCTGCAACACGGTTTGCTCCATCGGGCTCAGCTGTTCATAGCTCCAGTCCAGTGCGGCTTTCAGGCTCTGATGCCGTGGCAGAGCGGTGCGCCGGCCTTGAGTCAACAACTGCAAGCAGTTGCCGAGTTGCGCTTGCAACCCCACCAGCGCCAACGCATCGATCTGCGCCACTGCCAGCTCAATGGCCAAGGGCAGGCCGTCGAGCCGCCGACAGATTTCGCGCACGGCCTTGAGATCCTGTTGGCGCAGAGCGAACCCTTGCTGACGTGCTCGGGCGCGGCTGACCAACAGCTGCACCGCCGAATAATCCATGGCCTCGGCCACGCTGTATATCGCTGAGGCCGGCGGCACCGCCAGGGCCGGTACATGCAGCAGCGTTTCTCCCGCCGCTCGCAGGGGTTCGCGGCTGGTGGCCAGGATCGACAACCGTGGCGCCGAGGCCAGCAAATCGTCCACCACTGCCCGACAGCATTCGAGCAGGTGATCACAATTGTCGAGCACCACCAAGGCATGCCGCTGCTCCAGCGCCGCCCCGCCAACGTCCAGTTCCAGCGTGCGCGACAGATGCTCGACGAGTTGCGCCGGGTCATCGATGGCCGCCAGATCAACCCTCCAGACGCCGTCGCGATAGTGCTGCAACAGCAGCTCGGCCACGCGCAACGCCACGGTAGTTTTGCCAATGCCGGCGGGACCAATCAAAGTCATGAGGCGTCGAACCGGCAACTGCCGGACCACACTGCCGATGATCGAGTCGCGACCGGTCACCGGCGTGAGCCGGGCAGGCAGATTGTGTTGAGGCTTGTGCTGCGTCTCGACGGGCACCGACGTGCCTGCCCGGTCACACTGCACCGGGGCGATGAAGCTGTAGCCGCGCTGGGGAATATTGACGATGTAGCGCTGCTCGTTCTGGCCGTCGCCGAGTGCCCGACGCAGGGCGGCGATGTGCACGCGCAGGTTGATTTCCTCAACCACCGAGGTCGGCCAGACGTGGGCAATCAGGGCATCCTTGCTCACCACTGAACCGGCGCGCTCGACCAGCACCTGCAAAATATCCAGGGCCCGCCCGCCCATGCGCAGCGGGCGATCCCCCTCCAGGATCAATCGCTGACGCAGGTGAAAGGCGTAGGGCCCGAACCGCAGCACCGCATCGCTGTTTACATTTCTGAGGCTGTTCATGCACGTTCATGCGCTGAAAACCTGGGCCGGCTCAAGGCACTGCAAAATCCATCGCACCGGTCCATCCAGGCTCCCGCACCTCCATGGCAAAGAGTTCATGGGTATCTTGGCAGGCATGGGTGACGGCACAACGGCCACGGGAGGAGCATCACGGCCATCAAGGTGCGCGTGACGGACAACGCCCCCCTAACTGAACTGTTCGCGGTACTGGGTGGGTGTCAGGCCGAGCTTTTCACTGAACAAAAAACGCATGTGCCGCACGCTGCCGAAACCACTTTTGAAGGCCACGGTCTTGAGTGGCACGTCACTGCTTTCCAGCAGGTTCCTGGCACAATCGATGCGCGCATTTTGCAGAAACTCCATGGGCGTCATGTTCACTTCCCGGGCGAAAACCCGGGCGAAGTGCCGCGTACTCATGTTCACCAGGCTGGCCATGCGTTCGATGCTGAACGCTTCATCGAGGTGTTCGAGCACATGGTTCTGCACCCGGGTGATCGGCGTTTCATGGGGTGCCACTGCCGCCATCAACGGGCTGAACTGCGCCTGCCCACCCTGGCGTTTCATTACCACCAACAACACCTTGGCAACGTCCTGGGCGACCTTCTTGCCATGGTCTTCGGCAACCACCGCGAGCGCCAGGTCGATGCCAGCGGTGACACCGCCAGAGGTGATGAGATTGCGATCTTGTACGTAAATCTGATCGGTCTCGACGGTGGCCTTGGGGAAGCCTTTGATCAGGCGCTCGGTGTAATGCCAGTGAGTGGTCACGCGATAACCGTCCAGCAGCCCGGCATGCCCGAGCACGAATGCGCCGGTGCAGATCGACCCATAACGGTTCGCCCGGGTGACAGCGCCCTGAAGCCAGGCGAGCAATGACGGATGTTTTTCGTTGTAGGCCCCCGGGCCACCGGGCACCAGCAACAAGTCATAGCGCTCGTTCGCTTGATCGATGTGCAAATCGGCCTGAACGTTAACGCCGTTTGAGGCTCGCAGCGCGCCCGGCTCGGTGCCGATGGTCGACAGCTCATAACGGTCCGCCGAATCCAGATAACGATTGGCGATGGAAAACACCTCCATGGGACCGGCCATGTCGAGCAGAAGAAAGTCGGGGAACAGCACCATTGCCACGGTTTTCATGGATTGGACATCACTGATATCAGAGAAGAAGGATGATAGCGTCAGCAGCGCTGAGCATTATGGCCAAATGTAACAACAATGATACGTGAACCAGCACCAAATACTGTCAACTTGAAAGAGACAGTATTTCAATTTTCATCTACTTATTGCACAAAACGGTAAACATTAACCTTCTCCTCACTCGGACGAATTCACGTCCTGACAGGAGATTTCATCATGCTGACCCTTCGTAAAGCTTCGGATCGCGGCGCGGCCAATCACGGTTGGTTGAAGTCGTTCCATACCTTTTCTTTCGCCAACTACCGCAACCCACGGGAGCAGGGTTTTTCCGACCTGTTGGTGATCAACGACGACCGCGTGGCGGCTGGCAAAGGCTTTGGCCAGCACCCTCACCGCGACATGGAGATTTTTTCCTATGTGCTCGAAGGTGCCCTGGAACACAAGGACACTTTGGGCACCGGTTCGGTGATCCGCCCCGGTGACGTGCAATTGATGAGCGCTGGCAGTGGCGTGGCTCATAGCGAGTTCAACCACTCGACGAACAAACCGGTGCACTTTCTGCAAATCTGGATCGTGCCCGAGGTTAGCGGCGCCAAACCGCGTTATCAGCAAGAGCACTTCAGCACGCAGAAAAAACGCGGGCGCTTGCAGCTGATCATCTCCCCGGACGGCACCAACGGTTCGTTGAAAGTAAGGCAGGATGCGCGGGTATATGCCGGCCTGATCGACGGCAAGGAAAGCGCCACCCTGGAACTGGCCGCCGATCGTTACGCCTATGTGCATGTGGCGCGCGGCAGTGTCGAGTTGAACGGCGTGCAGTTGCAGGAAGGCGATGGTGTGCGGGTTCGGGAAGAGCAGGTGCTGACCTTGAGCAACGGCGTGGATGCCGAGGTGTTGGTGTTTGATTTGCGGCCGCAAGAGTTGCCGCAAATGCCATGAAGCCGGTGTTTCAATGCGCAAAAAAGCCTGCGGGCTAATGCTGGTCAGTTAAACGCAATCCCTGTGGGAGCGGGCTTGCTCGCGAAGGCGTCGGGTCAGCCAGCATCAATGTTGAATGACACACCGCTTTCGCGAGCAAGCCCGCTCCCACAGGGATTGACGCGCTACCGGTAACCACGAGCCTGCACGTTGAACAACTGCGCATACCGCCCGCCCGCCTCGACCAGGCTGTCGTGATCGCCTCGCTCAAGGATTGAACCCTGGTCCAGCACGATGATGTGATCGGCATTGCGCACGCTGGAGAACCGATGAGAAATCAGCAACGTCATGCGGCCTTCGGTGTGTTGACTGAAATGCTCGAACACCGCCGCTTCCGCCGCAGGGTCCAGGGCCGAGGTTGGCTCATCCAGAATCAAAATATCGGCGTCGCGGCGCATGTAAGCGCGAGACAAAGCGATTTTTTGCCACTGCCCACCAGACAACTCCTGCCCACCGGCAAACCATCGCCCTAATTGCGTGGCGTAACCGCGATCCAGGCGCTCGATAAAGGGCGCGGCCATGCCCTCGGCGGCTGCTTGCTGCCAGCGCGCTTCATCGTTGAACGCCAATGTATCGCCCACGCCGATGTTCTCGCCCACAGAGAACTGGTAGCGAATGTAGTCCTGGAAGATCACGCCGATGCGTCGTCTCAGCGCTTCTTCGTCCCAGGACTGCAAATCGCTGCCATCCAGCAAAATACGACCCTGATCGGGGCGATACAGCCGAGTCAGCAACTTGATCAGCGTGGTTTTGCCCGAGCCGTTCTCCCCCACCAGGGCAACGCTGTGTCCAGGCATCAGGTGCAGATCGATACCCTGCAAAGCGGTACGGCTCGCTCCCGGATAACGGAAACCGACGTTCTCGAAACGCAAACCATCGCCGGGCACCTCGCCCACGGTAAGGTTTCCGCTATCGGCAATAACCGGTTCGGCCAAATACTCGTAGAGGCTCGACAGGTAAAGGCCATCCTCGTAGAGACCGCTGATCGCGCTCAAACTGCTGCTCACGGCGGCCTGCCCCTGCTTGAACAGCACCAGGTACATGGTCATTTGCCCAAGGCTGATATTGCCGTGAACGGTATCGACCACGACCCAGGCGTAGGCCAGATAAAACGCCGCGGTGCCCAGCAGTCCCAGTACAAATCCCCAGCCATCACGGCGCAAAGTCAGGCGCCGGTCTTCGGCGTAGAGTCGCGCAAACGTGTCCCGATAACGCTGCAACAGCAGCGGCGCGAAACCAAACAGTTTCACCTCTTTGATGTAACCCTCATGGGAGAGCAGCGTCTCGATGTAATTCTGCTGCCGACTCTCCGGCGCCCGGCGCGTGAACAGCCGAATCGAGATCGCTTTCGATGGCTATGATTTAAGCGACGACAGCACCGAAAAACTGATCAGCCTGACGCTGTTCGATTACATAAAAGTGGACCTGACCAAATCCAACTTCGACATCATGGTCGAAAACAGCCAGGACTTTTTCAACCGGTCTTATGACTGTCTGAGCGGCATGATCCATGACAGCAAGATCAAATTCGTGGCGGACAGGGTGGAGCACAAAGCGCTACACACACTGGCTCGCAGCATGCCCTTCGACTTTTTTCAGGGGAGGTACTACTCGCCGACTGAGCTTATTTAAGTTTTGAAAACTTCACCAGACTAGGAAGGAACCTTATTGTGAATACGCCGAATAACAGCTTTCTGATTTTCACCCGGGATCAACTGGCACGACAAGCAATCGAATCGCTTCTCGCGCAACGCCTGTATTTATCTTTTGAAATCGAGTCAGGTAAACTCAGCAGCGAACGCATCCGAAAGAATCGATTCACGCACATCCTGCTCGACCAGGCGGACATATCGCTAAGCGATGTCAGTTTCATCCGTAAAAATCAAAAAGATGCGGAAATTATCCTCATAACACCCAACTCTGAATCTTCAGAACTCAATCACTTCTCGCACTTCGGTGTTGATGGCTTTCTCAAGAAGCCGGTGGCTGACGAAGAGTTCATCTCGGCAGTCAGTCGGGTTAAAGAGTCCCAGGGCAATCCTGATATCTGGTGGTTTAATGCCGACGATCGAACGCTGTTCAAAGAAGACATCACTATTCCATTGACCGGTACCGAATCGTTAATGCTCACTCAATTGGTCCTCAGCGATCGACGAGTACTCAGCAAAAATGATCTTATTCTACGCATTGATAAAGACCCGGACCAATATAGCGGACTTGAAATGTGCTTGAGCCGGTTACAGAAAAAGTTCAAAGCTGCGGCTAATGGCGAACGGCTGGTTCGCTCGGTCAGAAACCGTGGTTACTGCCTGGCACAGAGGATAAGAGTCGCCTACTGAGCGAAAGATCGCAAAAACAATAACAACAAACGCGATTCTCCGCCCCACTTGATACACCACCCACACCCACCACCTGCCTCTTCGCACTGCATACCCTGACTATCGCCATAAATTCTTCTATGGCGCACGCTCCGCTTTCCCCTCGCCCAGCCGGCAAACGTTTTTCGAATGCCGCAATTATATAGATGATTGAGCGATATCTTCCTAACAAAACAGCACGACCTTTTATAACAAGGCATCTAAAAGAGTGGCCGTTATAATTCGTCAGACACCCACGAAGATTTAGGTACTAGTATAAAACCAGACACTGAGACAACCGTATCAGCTGACTTTAAAACAAAGCTTGGATGGCCAGCCATAAGCCCCGTTATTCCCTTCTAATAATAAAAACATTTCCTGACTGACGCGCTCGCTCAGCCTTTGTGCGTGGCTGCCATTTATTAACCGTCGACTGATACACAACGTGGCGCAGGCCCGAGGGACACCGCGATGGTACATAATCGTATTAATCGAAATAACATAACCAAAGGACTGACCTTCTGGGGGCAATGGATAATTGCCATCACTTCGGTCAATACATTGTTATTTGGTCTGGCGTTGTACCAGACAGGAGAAATCGACGCCCATTATCGTGTGCTTGCAGTACTTACTTTCCTCGGTTCGGTCCCTTCCTACTCCCTGCTGCTGGTCTATCACAAGCAGCATAGCTACCTCAGCGGCTTGGCGCGTCTGCTACTGGGATGGCTGCTGCTGCTGGCCGGACTGACCAGTATTGGTTTTTTCAGCAAGACCAGCGAATTGTTCTCCCGGGAAATCATCGTGGTCTGGGCCACGGCAGGTTATTGCATTCAGGCCTTGCTGTACCTGCCATTGCACAGTTTTTCCAAGCACTACCAGCGGCAATTGCACAGCCAGTACAACACCCTGATTATCGGCACCGATCAACTGGCGGTGAATCTGGCAGACAAACTGACCAAAACCGAGTATCCGCCGCTGGTGGGCCTGATCAGCTCAAATCCCAACGAGCTATCGACCCAGGTCAATGCCCACCGGGTTCTGGGCCCATTGCAGGAACTGCGTGAGCTGATCCAGGTGCACGACGTCCGGCGGCTGTACATCGCGCTGCCCTTGAGCGAAGCCAAACAGGTCGAGGCGCTGTACATCGACCTGCTCGACGCCAATGTCGATGTGGTCTGGGTTCCCGACCTGGGCAGCATGACGTTGCTCAATCACTCCATCAGCGAACTGGACGGCCTGCCTGCCATCCACCTCAATGAAAGCCCGCTGACCAGTTACCCAACAGCAGCGCTGAGCAAGACCTTGCTGGACAGAAGCCTCGCCGCCCTCGCGCTGATCGGCTTCAGCCCGCTGCTTCTGGTGATCGCCGCCGCCGTGAAGATTTCTTCCCCGGGCCCGATCATCTTCAAACAGGAGCGGCACGGCTGGAACGGCAAGATCATCAAAGTCTGGAAGTTCCGCTCTATGCGCTTGCACGACGACCACCAGGTCCGCCAGGCCGGCCGTGAAGACCCACGCATTACTGCGGTCGGCCGCTTCATTCGACGCACCTCCATCGATGAACTGCCGCAGTTCTTCAACGTGCTGCAAGGCCATATGGCGCTGGTCGGGCCACGGCCCCATGCGGTCGCCCATAACGACTACTACACCGGCAAGATCCAGGCTTACATGGCCCGCCATCGAATCAAACCGGGCATCACCGGGCTGGCCCAGATCAGCGGCTGCCGTGGCGAAACCGAGACTCTCGACAAGATGCAGAAGCGTGTGGAGATCGACCTCAACTACATCAACAACTGGTCGTTGTGGCTCGACATCAAGATCCTGATCAAGACCCCTTTTACGCTGTTTTCCAAGGACATCTATTAATCCCCGCGACTCACCCCCCGCCTATTTTCTTCACCTTGCGGCTAACAACGCTGCAGCCTGGGCAGTCAGACCTCTGACTGCCCAGAGCCCCTCCATCTCATTTCATTTCTTTTTTTTGCCGCTGCCAAAGGCTGCGTTCGGACGAAGCAGTCGTGAATTTTGAGGCCAGTGATACAGGAGATTTTTCAGCGCTACCCAGTGTTTAAGCGATCCATAAACCCCACCTACCGTATGGCCGGGGTATGAAGTCAGGCATCCGAGTCGGATATATGCTCCACTTGAGTTCTTATCCCAAACAACCGGTCGGCGATCTGCCGACCTCGCTCCAGCCCTTCAGCTGTCAACCAAATCGATTTGTTCTTGTTCACCGGATCGCTGATGAAACCCTGTTCATGCAATCGGTTCATCGTCTCGAAGTCGAACCCTTTCAAGTATTGCCGTTATCGAAACTGAAGGCTGCCAACAGGGCAAGCACGGCTTCTTCAATCAGTTTATCGTCGTATTCCATGATTGTTGCTCCGGGTTTATGGCGCGCCTACCGTGAAAACGCCTTCGCCGGCAAGCCGGCTCCTACGGGATTCGTGTCGTTCACGGTGTCTGTAGGATCTTCTATTAAAACGCCATAACTTTTAGAGCTCCAGTATCAACATCCAATTCTGAACTACAGGTTCGACTGTATGACCATCTGAAAGTATCTGAACGAGCTCCATGAAAGACAGAACACCGCTTCCCTTACGATAAGGGATAGGCAAACGGTTATGTTTATGACTAGTGGGGAGCTTTTAGGCCGGGAGCGGCAACGCCGCTGGAACTCGAAGCAAAAAAATTGCCCTGGTTCGCGAGAGTCTTGAACCAGAGCAAAGTGTTTCGGTGGTGGCTCGGCGCAATGACACCAATGCCAACCAGCTGTTCCTGGGGTGCAGTTGTATCAGGACGGCAGCTTGTTGCGTCAGCGAACGGTGGTGGCTTCCGGGCGGTACGATGCGCTCAAGCAGATCCGTGAACTGCAACGGATGCTGGGCAAGAAGACGAGGACGATCAAGCGTGATTACGTGGCGCACATGTCACGACTTTTCGCGAGAAGCATATCGCCCCTCCCTTCGTCACACAAACCAGATTGACAATGACGCGACTATCAACATCCTCAAACGCCAAATTAATCACGCACTGAGGAGGCTGCCTGCTGATACAACAAAAATAAACGTTTAGCATATAAGCCATGCCCGTAATCATTCGGATGCCAGCGCACCCCATCAGATGAACCGGCACCATGGGCTAGTGGAAGAGCCGCGATATCGGCTACTGAAGAGTAAGGCACATGCTCTTCAGAGGAGACCGACGCCATAACTCTATCGACCTCCCCGGACCAGCCACTGTAACGCCCAAGGCCATTCTGACGAGACAAGGACCATGGGCCCACGGCAATGATACTCGGACGACTATCGAGTCGACGGAGAGCAGTAATTAACTTTCTGTAATTTTCTTCTAAATTACCAATTCCGCTTCTAATATCTTCGTGCTCACCTAGCTGAATAACCACAAGATTTGGGCGCGTATTAATTACAGAGTCCAATGCTCGGAGTCGCTGGTCAACTGTGCCACTTCCTCCTGCAGTGTGATAACAAACCACCGTCGGCTGCTCGCGGGCGTCACTAATTTCTCGGCTTAAAATACTTACATAATCATATTGCCTAGAGGATGCGGCCATACCACTTGTATGACTCCATCCTAAATTCTTCTTTGTAGTTTCATTGAAGCCATGCAAAGTAATACTGTCACCGACAAACAATATCCGGTAAGCCTTAACATTTTCAGTATCACATTGCGTAACAGCATCTAGTTGCGACAACGGTGCAGCCGCCAAGAAAGAGCAACCAAGGGCAAGAACACTCCCTACCAACACTCTCATTATAACTTTCATTTTTCACCTGCCGGGAGAGCAACTAACCATCCATCTTTCACCTTTAGCATTGCCAACGATTACCTAACGGTCCCGTGGTTGCGACCACTGGGGCATTCATATTCACCATTATTGCGCTGGGTTGTATCGGTGTGTATGCCTGAGGGTCATAGCATGAAGCGCCCGCACGGCTTGGATCGCAAGCCGTGCGGGGGAGGAATTTAGGCGGGTGTTTTTATGGCGGGCGCAGTGTCGGCTGTAGGTTTTGCGAGGCGCTTTTTAATCAGGGCGTTTAGCCGCGAGGTCACAGGCGTCTCTATCAAAGCATAGAAAATGCTGCCGGCCACAATGGCGATCAGAGCGCTGATGATTACCGAGATCGAGGGAATGATTAGGCCAATACGCTTTAGGATTTCCGGCGCCGCGGGCGAAAGCAGCGGGTGAAACAGATAGATGGCATAAGAGGCGGCTCCAAGAAAAACAAGTAATTTGGGTACAGTAACATTACAGGTTTTCTCGATGGACGCGCATCCGTATACCGTGAAAAGCGAGGCGATTCCGTAGAGTATTGTTCCGCCCCAATCAGTGGAGCGTGGTAGGAACAGATAAGCCAATGACAATATAACTAAGATAACGGCAATAGACTTAGGCATGTAAATACGCCTTTGAATAAGACGCGCGACCAGCATTCCCCATAGAAAATTAAGGACAATCGGGTCTGCATAGAATTGCATCGCCGGTGACCAGTTTTCTGTTTTAAAGAACGAGGCGACGGTCAATAAACCGAACAGCCCGGCGCACCAGCGTATGGCGCTCAACTTTAGCAGCAGGCAAAGGGTAAACACAGCGTAAAAGAACATTTCAAATAGCAGTGTCCAGCCTACGCCCAATAGCGGCTTGACCTCGTTGTCGATGTTTACTGAAGGAATAAAAAAATATGATTTAAATATATAGCCCCAGTCAATTTCGGCGTGCAGCACAAAGTGCGCGGCTGAGAGTAACACGAGCAGTTTTATGGTGGTGGCAACCCAGTACAGCGGAACGATACGGGCAATTCTCCGGGTGGCGAAGTGCTTCCAGCCATTGGCCGTTCCGTGCAGTTTTTCAGAGGCGAGAATCATGACGAAACCGCTGATCACAAAGAATAAGGAAACGCCATGGGTTCCGGGTTCGTACCTGAATGCGTCAGGATCTAGTCGTTCTTGCGCATAAAACGCGGAATGGCATAGGACGACGGCTAGCGCTGCGATAAAACGTAGCACCTGGATTAGATCGTATTTTTCTGATCTTTCCGGTGGGTCGTATGTTTCGCGCAGCATAGTTAATAAGTTCTTCATGAGGTCCATTTCCTAAAAACTCTGTTGTGATATCGATTTAGCGTCGCAGGCGTATTCGATGCCAGCCGTTGTCGCCAGTGAACGAACCGGTGTTGCCGACGGTACAACATGCCAGGAGACTGCTTAGTGCTTAAAGCCTTTTCAGCGCACCCAGTACCTTGAAATCAATAACCCCATCAACACGCCGATAGTATTTGCCAGCATGTCGTAGGGCGAAGCCGTGCGCAGCGGCATCAAACCTTGCGCGGCCTCGATGAGTACGCCGGTGAGCAAACACCCCACGGCTATCCAGTGAAATTTCACATTGGGAAAGGCCAGGCGGCAACTGCACGCAAATACCAGAAAGCCAATCCAGTGATGGAGCTTGTCTTCTTCGACAAACAGCTCCGGGATCGGCTGAGAGCGCAAACCCGCGAATAGCAGAATCACGGTCACCGCGGCAAAGACCAGGCCCCGGAGCCAGAATGGTAATTCGACCAAGCCCTTGAGCCACGTGATCATTCGGTAATTTTCTCGAAGTTGTTGTAGAACAGGTCGCTATCACGTCCGTCGGTCATGGTCTGCAGCGAGTAGGCACGATTCAGGCGTGCACCGCCATCGCGGGTCAGTGGCGCCCAGACGATGTTGGCCCGACGCATGGTGGAGGTACTCATCAGTTCGTCGAACGGGATGGAAACATAGATCCCTTTGTCGAAGCTGCCCTCGCCATACTCCTCCTTCGACGCGCTGGTCAGAGTGACCCAAGCGCCAAACTTCACACCGTTCTTGAACACCCGCGACAAGTCGACGGTGGTGCCCCAGTCCCGCGCCAGATAACGCCCGACACTGACCGCTGCAAGCATGTCATTGGGCAGCTCAGTATAGCTGGTGACATGGCCCGTCACGGTGTTGTAACCACGCAGACCGAAGCCCTGATCATAATCGCGCTGGCGCACGAAGTTCAGGTCAGCGCCCACCGACCAGCGTTTCCCCGCGGGTCGATACAGCACTTCGCTGCCAACGCCAGCGTACATGGATTCCAGATAGCCGCCGTAGACCATGCCATACAAGTCCTGATCCAGCTGTTTTGCATGGTTGAACTGGAACGTCGGCATCATCACATCGGAGGTGGTCATGTATTGACGCAAATCGGTGCGCACTCGCGGCAGCCCGCTCGGCGCATCGTAGGTGAACTTGTCGTAGTTGTTCAGCAGGTTGACACTGAGCAAGCCGCTCCACCAGGTATTGCGGGTGAAACGGTACTCTGCGTCGGCATCGGCAGTGAACTGATAAAGCAATCCATCAGGGCCGCCGATGTTCTGTTTGTAGCCCAGGCCGAGGCCATAGGTGAACGGTTCCAGCGCCTGGGTGTAGAGCGTGGTTTCCCGGTGCGCCATCGCCGGGTTGACCTCGGTCGTACGGTGCAAATCCTTCAGCGGCTGGTCATTGTTCACGACCGCGCGGAACGTTTCGCGCGGCACGCTGGTTTCTTCGATGGACATGTCATAACGCTGGTTCACCAGGGTGAACCAATCGATGTCCTGATTGACGCTGTTATCAAGAATCCGGCTGGCTCGCCCGACGGCTTTGGACGGATAAAAATAGCGAGACTGCTCGCCATAGACCATCAACTCGGAGCCACGCTGAGTGATGCGTTTCACCTTGTAGCCGGCATTTTGCTGTAGCCGGTCGGAGACATCGGCCCAATTGACCTGATCAGCCGGAGTCGACGGTGCCTGCACCGGCAATGGCTCGGCGGGAGGGTCATAGGTCTTGACCGGCGCCTTACGGCTGACAAAGTTGGTGTGCAGGGTGATGCCGAACATCGCCGTATTGCCACGTTCCCAGCCAGCACTCAGATCGACACTGTCCGCGAGTTTGTAGACCACGCCGATGTTGATCGGCAGGTCTTGCTTGATCGAGTTGTCCAGCGGTTCATTCTTGTAATCGTTGCCCTCGTACTCGAGCTTCAGGCTCAGCGGTGCCCACGGTGTTTGATAGGCGATCCCGCCAAACAACGAAGGGTGGCCCCTGAAGTAAGCATTGGTGTTCACGTCCCCTGCCCTCGCGACAGCCGCCGAGCTCTCTGGTCGGTCGTTGAACTTGCTGCCGAAGACCGCCAGCGGGTTGCTGAAATCCCCTCGATTACCCAGATAGCCCCAGGCAATGCCAAGGCTGAAATCCAGGTCGCCATAACGCTTGTTGGCGACGAAATACTCGCTGGAAAATAGCCCGGTACCGCCGATGTCCCGGGCACCGACGGCGACTTGCGGCGCCCAGCGAGTTTCTTCCCAAAGCCGCGCCTTGATGTCAATGGCCTTGTCTTTGAAGCTCTGGTCGCCGCTAAAATCCTCGGGACCGTAATTGCGGTTGGTGATCGCCGTGTAACGAAACGAGCCCTCCAGCCAATCGAGCGGCTGCAAGGAAAAACTGTAGCGCGAATAAGGGTCAGTACGACTGGCCGTGGCGCTCAACTCCCCCGCGGGGGCCATACGCGCGGTGGGGGTCTGTAACAGACCGACGCCACCAAAATCACTCTGGGTGTAGCGCGGTTCACCGTGAGCAAATCCGCAGGGCAGGAGCAATACAGCAGCAAAACGTAACTTAAAGGGGCACTTCAAGGGGCCACCTCAGCCAAGGGTTGAGTGGCGAGAAACTCGGCCAGTTGTTGATTGAGCTCGGGAGTCGGCACCTCAAGGTCGTCGTTCCTGATCGGCACCAGGATCTTGCTGCCAGGAGCAGCCACGACGCCCTCCTCACGGTTCCATGCCGCCACGCCCACACGCCGCACCTGGCCGTCGGGCTGAATCAGCCATAAATAATCGCGTTCGGCATCGTCGAGAATGTTGCAGTCCAGAGCATAAGCACGGACTTCCTGCAGGCCGCGGTAAGGCACATGACAGGGCTGCGCGACTGCCCCAAGGACTTCAACAGTGGACGGCCGCGCGGGATAAATAAGTCGGTCACCATCATCCAGCAAAGCGTTGCGGGCGAAGCCCACTTCCACGGCGATCGGGTCGAGCACCGCGACCTGACGACCGGTGACCGGCAGCCGCTCGATCTGCTCATACAGGCGCTTGCTCAAGTCTGCTCGCGTGCCCTTGCCATCCAGCAAGGCACCCCGTTGTAGTAACTTCAGATCGAACAAGACGCCGGCCTTCAAACGTGTTTGCTGATCCTCCAATGAGCGGTGCAGCCACGCAGCACCCAGCCAGTAACTTTCGGCGTTGGGTTGGGCCTCTCGAATGACGTCCATCAAACGTGCACCGGGTTTGACGTCGATGGGCCCGGGGCTGCGCACATCACCACTCACCGTGACGGCTGCCTGGCTCATGCCCGGACCAATCAAGAACAAACCCAGCAACAAAAGGTTCGGACACTTCAACGGGCAGCCCCCCGATCAGGGCGTAACTGCACGATTTTCAGGAACAATTGCGGCGTCAGGTGCTGCTCGCTGCGCAAGATGAAACCGTCCTGGGGGTCGACCCAGTAGCGGTTGGTGGCGTGGAAATTCAGGGTGGGTGCATCCACCTGCTCGTCGATGCGCAGCAAGGCGTAATCCTTGTCCAGAATGCTGATGGTCTCGATGCCATGGGTGCTGAAACGGCTGTCGACCGCAATGCCGATACGGTTGCCGTCATAGATGTCGATCCAGCGCGTGCTGGTATAGCCATCAGGCAAATGCTGAAGGCCGCGCTTGAACGGCGACTCTTCATTAAAGCGAGTGCCGTCAAGAGAAACGCCCAGCCCGACGGTGCGTACCACCAGACCGTCGCGCATCATCAATACTTGCTTGCCAGAAGCGACCCAGAACTGCAGGTCGCCCCGCCGGCGAGCCAAGGCCATCACCCCCTCGCTGGAGATGGTGGTGACCAGGATCTGCGGATACGGCACGGCGTCGACCTGAGCGCGGGTCAGGTTGATGGAGGCAGGTCCTGTGATGGAGGATTCCAGGGTGTGCCAGGAGGCCTTCATCAACGGGTTACACCCGCATAGCAAGAGCGCCATCGACAGACAGGCACAGGTAGGCAAAATTTTCACGGCGGGATAGAGCCTTATCTGCTGTTGGCTTCGCTGAGATTATTAACAGAGCTGGCGCCGGTCCCGAGGACTGCGGCCGTAGGCAGAAGCTGGCTGATCAGACGGTTCCAGCGCGTCACGCCGGCCGGGCCGACATAGACGATGTCTTGCGGCTGCAAGTCGAAACGAGTGGCCAGCACTAGGGCCGAAGGGGATTCGGCATCGAGCTGGAACACTTTGGCCGGTTCGGTTTCCAGGTTATCCGCACCGCGAATCACGTACACCGCGTTGCCATTGGAGGTGGTCTGGTTCAAGCCACCCACAGTGCCCAAGGCATCGGTCAGGTTGATCGATTTGCTCTTGAAGCTCAGCGCGCGAGGCTGGTTGACCTCACCCATGACATAGATTCGCTTTTGGTCGTTATAAGGCAAGTACAACCGGTCGCCACCCTTGAGGTAGACGCCCTGCAGCTCTGAGTCCCGCCGATTGAGGGTGTCCAGATCAAGCTTGTATTCGCGCCCGTCCCGGGTCAGCGTCAGGCCCGACAAGTCTGCGTTCAAAGGGTCCACCCCGGCCGCGCCAACGGCCTCCACCACACTCAACGGGGTAGTGGTGATCGGTTGCTGGCCGGCTTTGATCACCGCACCGGAAATCACCACGGTCTGGCTGGCGAAGCGCAGTACGCTGACGTCGACCTGAGGGCTTTCGACAAATTGCGACAAGCGCTCGGCGATAAAGGCTCGCAACTCTTCGATGGTTTTACCGGCGGCCGGAATATTACCGATATAGGGATAAAACAGCGTGCCGTCCGGGCGCACCAGACGACCGTTGGCATCGATTTGCTGTTGCGGCCCGGAAGGCGCCGTCAACTCGGGGTGATCCCAGACCGTGATAAACAACAGGTCATTGGCACCCACGCGATAACCGCCCGGAACATAGGACAACAACGCAGCGGGGACCGATTCGCGAACTTGCGTGGCCGCATCCATGGCAATCAATTTAGGGGTGATCGGAATAAGTTCCACTCGGCTACTCTCCGGAGAGCCGTCACTAACCATTTGACTGGTGTCCATGTGTTGACCAGGCGAAAACATACAGCCGTGCAAGCTGATACTTGCCAGCATAACAACAGATAATCTACGGATCATAATGGCACTACGCTAGTCGAGGGCAAATCTAAAACAAGATCACCCAGAAAGTTCTGAGTGATCTTGAACAACACACTTCGCGGGGTATTAGTTGGTACCAGTCGTACCACCGGTGCCGGTGGTGCCGCCTGTTCCGGAGGTACCACCATTGGAACTGCCACCGGAGTTTGAAGCGGCTACTGCAGCGCCGAGGATGGCCGCACCGACCACCATAGTTTCGGCGACCGTCACGCCCCCGACCAGCGGGGTGTTCAACGACAGTGGCTCGCTTTCGCTCACCGTCTTGCTCACTGGTTCATCCGCTGCCAACGCCGCGGTACTCATGACAGCCAGCAAGCCGGCCGTAAGTAGTTTCTTCATATCAGACTCCTTCTCGACATAAACTATGCATTAGATTTGATACTAGGGACCGGGAATGAACAGCAGGTGAATAGAACTGACACCCGTATATTGAACGAGACAGTTCATACACATTGCCTCCTTAGGAGGATGTCATTTATAGGCATTGCATGCCATATGCCGAGCCTTGTCACCTCATCCTCAAAAGCGCTTGCGCAGGGGCAGGACGCTTTGACGAAAAGGAGATTTTTCAAGGCGTTCACTACTCAATAAGACATTTTCGGCACAAACTCACGACCTTGAACACCTCGTGCCTGACGCCGATTGTTATTATTAGTCAGGATTTTCCCGAATTCTTATCCCGCAAAGTTCTATGTGATTGAATATTCAAGGCTCAATACATTGGTCATAAATAGTTAATGTTAACTATAGACCATTATTAATCCGTCATTCCCCACTCAACACCGTGCGCAAGCGCGGGTTGCGCAAGTCTTTTTCCGAGAGTACAGGCGACTCCAACGGCCAGGCAATGTCCAGCTCCGGGTCATTCCAGAGCAGACCACCCTCGTCCTCGGGGTAATACAGATCGGTGCATTTGTATTGAAAATCAGCGGTATCACTGAGCACACAGAAACCGTGGGCATAACCCGGCGGAACCCATAGCTGAAGATGGTTGTCGGAGGTCAACTTGACGCCCACATGTTCACCACAGGTGGGGGATTGGGGATTGATGTCCACAACTACGTCATACACCGCACCTTGGGTGACCCGCACCAACTTGCCTTGGGGCCGGGTCTTTTGAAAGTGCAAACCACGCAACACGCCATACTGCGAGCGCGAGTGATTGTCCTGGACGAAAGGCAATTCGATGCCGGCGTCGCGATAACGCTGCTGGTGGTAGCTCTCGAGAAAGAACCCGCGGGCATCGCCGAAGATTTTAGGCTCGATGATCAGTACACCAGGCAACCGGGTGTTGATGACATTCATTTCGCAGGCTCCGTATTCAGCACTCGTGCCAGATATTGGCCGTAACCGGTTTTGTGTAACGCGGTGGCTTGTTTATCCAGTTCCGCGGCCGACAACCAACCCTGGTGGTAGGCCACCTCCTCCAGACAAGCCACTTTCAAACCCTGACGCGCTTCGATGGTCTGGACGAAATGCCCGGCCTCCATCAACGAATCATGGGTCCCGGTGTCCAGCCAGGCAAAACCACGTCCCAACACACTGACGTGCAAATCCCCGCGCTGCAGATACGCGTTGTTCACGTCAGTGATTTCAAGCTCGCCGCGGATCGAAGGTTTGACTTGCTTGGCAATGCTCACCACATCGTTGTCGTAGAAATACAAGCCAGTGACGGCATGGTCGGACTTCGGATGTTTAGGCTTCTCTTCGATCGAGATCGCCTTGCCGTTATCGTCGAACTCGACAACGCCAAAACGGTCCGGATCGCTGACTCGATAACCGAAGACGGTGGCACCGGTCTGTCGTTGTGACGCTTCGCGCAACAAGGCGCTGAAGCCATAACCGTAAAAGATGTTGTCGCCCAGAATCAGCGCCACATTACTGTCGCCGATAAAATCCTCGCCGATCAGAAAAGCCTGGGCCAGACCATCGGGAGAAGGTTGTTCGGCATAACTGAGTTCAATGCCGAAAGAAGAGCCATCACCCAACAGATTCTGGAAGTTGGGCAAATCCTGCGGCGTGGAAATAATCAATATCTCGCGAATGCCCGCCAGCATTAATACCGACAGCGGATAATAAATCATCGGCTTGTCGTAGACCGGCAGCAGCTGTTTGGATACACCACGGGTAATAGGATGCAAGCGAGTGCCGGAGCCGCCCGCCAAAATGATGCCTTTCATATGAGGATTCCCTTCAGAGTTGAATAGAGGCAGGGGTTGAATGGTTTAACCGATATGGCCAAGACGCTCCGGGCGGTACTCACCGTTAAGGACTCGTTGCCACCACTCTTGATTATCCAGATACCACTGAACCGTTTTGAGTAGGCCGCTTTCAAAGGTTTCCTGTGGTCGCCAACCGAGCTCACGCTCGATCTTGCTCGCATCAATGGCGTAACGACGGTCATGCCCGGGGCGGTCGGTAACGAAGGTGATCAGTTCCTTGTATGAGCCCAGCTCTTCATCGCGGGGGCGCAGCTCATCGAGCAGTTCGCAGATGGTTTCCACCACTTGCAGGTTGCGCTTCTCGTTGTGCCCGCCAATGTTGTAGGTTTCGCCCACGGTACCGCGCGACACTACTTCGAACAGAGCTCGGGCATGGTCTTCGACAAACAGCCAATCGCGGATCTGCGACCCATCGCCATACACCGGCAGCGGTTCGCCATGGATGGCATTGAGAATCACATGGGGGATCAGCTTCTCGGGGAAGTGGAAAGGCCCGTAGTTGTTCGAACAGTTGGTGACCAGCACCGGCAGGCCATACGTGCGGTGCCAGGCGCGCACCAAGTGGTCGGAGCCGGCCTTGGATGCCGAGTACGGCGAGCTCGGCTCGTAGGGCGTGGTCTCGGTGAACAGGTCGTCGGTGCCTTCCAGGTCGCCATAGACTTCATCGGTGGAGATATGGTGGAAGCGAAAGCCCTGTTTCTGCTCCGCCGCCAGCCCTGACCAATAACGACGGCTGGCTTCCAGCATGCTGTAGGTGCCGACGATGTTGGTCTGGATGAAATCCGATGGGCTATCGATGGAACGGTCTACATGAGACTCGGCCGCCAGGTGCATCACCGCATCGGGTTGGAAACGCGCGAACAGTTCGTGCAACGCCGCCGTGTCGCAGATATCCACCTGCTGGAATTCATACCGGGGGCTGCCCGCCACCGACGCCAGGGATTCGGTATTGCCGGCGTAGGTGAGTTTGTCGATATTGAGCACGCTCACATCCGTGTTGTCGATCAGATGGCGAACGACGGCGGAGCCGATAAAACCGGCACCGCCGGTGACGATAATACGTTGGGTCACTTGCTGTACTCCCTGGGGTACCACTGGATCAGTAATTTTTCATATTGGGAAAGGATGTTTTCCCAAGTGAACTTTTCGTTGAAGCGGCGGGTGCTTTCAGCCTTCATCGCCGCGATCAAATGGTTGTGGTCGTCGCGCAGATACTTCTCGAACAACTTCGCACAGTCGTGCTCGTCGTCGAAATACACCGCCGCATCACCGGCAACCCAACGGTTGAAATGGTTGTTATGGGCAATCACCGAGCAGCCAGCGCCCAATGCCTCCACCAGCGAAGGGTTGGTGCCCCCTACCTGATGGCCATGGATGTAAAAGCGGCTGAAAAACCGCAGGGCCCGGACCACCGCCGCCTCATAGATGGCGCCGGGGAAGATCACTTCATCGCCGGCCGCGTCCATCACCCGCTTGTGGTACTCGTTCTTCTCTGGCGTGAAGTTGCCCAGCACCACCAACTTGTGGTTACGGCGCTTGCTGCTGAAAGCCTTGACGACCTGCAGAAAGGAGTTCTCCGGCTCCGGCCGGGCGATAACCACCGAGAAACCATGGGGCTCCAGCCCGTAACCGGCCAGGGCGGCCGAGTCCGCCTCGTTCACCCGGTCCCCGCCATAGGGGATCATGGTGACCTTCGAATCCTTGACCCGGGTGACCAGGTGATCCTTGATTTTCGGGTGGTCGGCCACCAGGTGGTTGCCGATCCAGCACCCCGCCCGCTCGTTCAGCCAGAACCACGTTTTCGCCACGAGCCCCCACTTCTCCCGCCGCCATTCGATGCCATCCATATTGATGACATTGGTCTGGCCCTTGATCCGCTGCAGAATATTGAACGCCGCCGTGTTGTAGCCAAGGGTTAGAAACAATCCCTTCTGGCCCAGCGCATGGACGGTGGCCTTCCAGTCGAAAAACACCGTGCCCGCCACGCCTGTATTGGTGATCGGGATATGAATCCGATGAACACCCTTCCATTCACTGGTCGATATACCGCCGGAACCCTCTTCCTGGCAGTAGACAGTGACTTTCCAGCCCTGCTTGACCAGGTAAAGAGAGAGCTTTTCGGCGAAGGTTTCGAAACCGCCATGTTTAGCGGGGATCCCACGAATGCCGAGGATATAGAGGTTCTTGGAAATCATACGCTCAGTTATTCTCTCTTAAGATTTTATTAATAAGTTGCAAGTACTCAGTACCGAACTTCTTGCTAGGCTCTATAACAGAGCCTTCGCCGTATTCGTTCCAACAGCAAATAACTATATTCCCAAGAGTTTTTTGTGGATTATCCGTAACATATTTTTTTGCTGACTGTAACTGTTCTGAAAATTGTTGTGGCGTACTGGATGAATTATCGTGATCTGGTATTGTGCTGCCACCCCACGGACGCTTATCCCAACCTGAAGTCACAGGAATGAAGTAAGGAATATCACTATTATCAAGAACCCAATCCCATTTTTGCTGATATCCAACGGTTAGTTCTTTATAGTTCATGGACAGTCTTGTGTTCTTGATTTCCCCGCGCGACAAATCTTGATAGTTATATGCCGATAATGCGTTATATCCAGAGCTTTCCAGATCCCTTGGGGAGTGACCTTTACTAGGGTTTACACTACCAATAAAATAGATGCCTCCAAAACCGGCTTTTTCAGATGCATGGTTAGCACGCTCCAATAACATTGAAGTGGTATAGCCAAAACGACGAGCATCGGAGGCAAAGCGCTCTGGCGAAAATATGAAGACAGCAGGTTTTCCATCAACCTTCTTATAGTTGCGATGGGTGAAATAGTGTTCTACCCAATAAGCCACTATTTCATCAAACTGATCCAGGCTGGCTGGGGTATTTGTATGGTTAGCCCACATAACCATAAATTCCATTTTATCTTGAGGTAATGCCATGAACGCATTGATGGCATGCGTTCTAGTAACACCATGAGTATTATCCCAATACCAATCATAGAGTACATAGTCTATTCCGTAGTCACTCATCCATTGCACATGCTGTGCCGTGACTTTTCGGGAGCTTTCTTTATACCACCCGAGCAAAGGCTCTCTGTCCGGGTAAGGTTTGATTTTCGCCCATGGATCTGTGTGCGGTTGGTTCCAGCCAGGGTAATAAAATACTCCAACGTCAATTTTAGCCGCAGCATTAGAGCAACTAGAGAACATAATGAATAGTAGAAGAAATACAGTTCTCAAGGCATCTAGTCCTTATTAGTTCTTCCCAGCACAGTTTTTGCAATATTTTCGGCGTATTGGGTTAAGGAAAATTTTGCTCGATATGTTTTTAGCGCTTCGACTGATAACTCCCGATAATTGTAACTACTCGGCGGCGGAAGATTTTTCAGTACGTGGGATAGCGCTGTGCAACTATTCGGCTCGAATACAAAACCATTCTTATCCTGGGATACAATTTCGACCAAACCACCGTGCCCTGCAGCTATGACAGGTAAACCCATAGAGAATGCTTCGATAGCCACCCTGCCAAAGGGTTCAGGCTTGATAGAGGGTACAACTACATAATCAGCCCACGTGTAGTGTTCCGTCGGATCAGTGGCAAATGGAATCAAACTAACAATTCCATTTAATTCAGAGCCTTTGATTCTCTGATACAGTTCAGTCTCAAGATACTCATAGCCTTCGAATGCGCTTCCAACTATGCGCACATCTAAATTAGACAACTGCTCTGGCGCAAGAGAACTTAACGAATCCAGAAAGAATGCCTGTCCTTTCCAAGTATTTATGCGGCCAATTAATAGAATTTTTGTTTTCTGAGTTGCCTGAGAGGCCATCGGAGGCGATGATATTTCTTCCACCCCGTTGTAAATCACATCTCCTTTTAGGTTAAATGCGTTTTTAGTCGCCTGAGAGTTAAAAATCAATCTTGCACCAGACAGTTTTAGCAGTGCTTTGAAAATAAAAATTGATTTGCTTCCTGGAATCTCTCTCACATGACAAAAAAAAGTCTTTTTAGATCCTCGATAAAGCGAGGCGGATATGAGTGCCGAAAACATTACGGTGGTATTGATATATACAATGTCATGTATTTTGTATGACAGGTAGTAGTGCTTCACCGCAGATAACATTTCCCATAGATATCGCAAAGGACGACGGAAATTTTTTTTTCGCAATACACCGAATGGATAGTAGGAAACTGTAGATCCGCTTTTCTCCAAAAGTGGTGCCAGATCTCCGGGAGAAGGAACTATAGAGTGAGTAGCAACATGGCGAGCCAATGCTTCGACAGCACTTAAAAAACTTCTATCCGACCCATAAAGCTCTGAACCCTGATGGAGACAAAGAATCTTGACAGTCATAATTATTTTGCCTTGGCCATAATTGATCGGATGGTATTCAACAACAAAATGTAGCTCAGGTTTCTTGTTGTAATAACTCTCTTGGACACGAATGCAAGCACGTAAAGCGAAATTTTAATCCGATGAAATTTCACATCATCAAATACGTAAACCTTGGATAAGATCAGATTTGTCAGCCTTCTTTTCAAAGAGTTGAAGTCTGATAAATTATCGCGCAACGCTGACTCATGCTCCAACGTTGTATTAAGGATAAAAAGAACATCATATATTCTTGCGTACGACAGGAAGAACTTGGTATCCACTCCGTAGAAACTTAACCTCTCGTCGAACTTTAGTTCTTCGACTATGCTTTTGGACAAAACAGTCCCACTCATCATTGCTACTAGGTTAGATGACTTTACAATCCCAACATCTACATCAGATTCTTTGAGAGCGTGTCCTCGAACCCCTGAAATCCGCCCTGGAGAAATCAAATCACCATTGTGCTTTATAAGTGGGATAGCTACCTTTACATTTGACTCGAAAAAGGGAAGCAAACTCAATAGGTAGGAATTATCTATAACCGAATCATCATCCAATATTATGTAGTAATCACATTCACCATTATCTTTAATAAGCTCATTGTAAACTGTGGAAAGCTTTTTGTTTTCTCCGCTATGATAATAATTAACGTGCCCCAACATCCCTTGGATTGAGCTTAGATCGAATCCGCTCAGCGAATTATCCTGAATGCAGTAAGTAGCATCAATTCCATACTTAGAAAAATCCACATTACTCAATGATCGTAGAGTTTTTGAATTTTCCGGCTCAGTCGAGTACAAAACAACGATGAAATTTATTCTAGTATTCATTAATGGCGCACCTCATAGGAAGTTGGGTTTGCCACCCTGAATGGCAGGTTATTCTTTAAATAATGCTCCTTACGCTCTGTGGACAAATGGTTATACGAGAGAAGGAACACAATTAAAAAATAGTACATAGAGCCAGAAATGTGTTGAAAACTGCACACAAACAAAAATAACGAGAACTGTAAAAGCGTATAGATCCCAAAGCGTTTTTGCTCGAGACTAGGATTTTTCCGAAAAAAACTCATTTTAAATAATGTGTAATACAACAGTAAGGAGAACCCCCCCAACTCCAAAATAGTATATATATAAAAAGAATCGAATGATCTAGGGTAACTACCCAAGCCTCCTCCTAACAACGTCAAATTAGAAAAGAAAGTATTGTACTGAGCTATTCGTCCAAGTGAGGATGCGTCTTTAACTCCGACGTTAGAAGACAGAAAAACAAATAGCCCCGCTACCATAGAGACAGATGCACCAATAGCCACCGCCTGTTTAGCTTTCCCTGACTTCACTAATTTCAATGAGTATATAAATAGAAGTGCAATGCCTACCATCAAGAAACTGGTTCGCACTTGCGTTATATAGGAGAACACAATATACGCAACAAGAAGCATACCATCCAAGAAAACCCGTCTGGACTTCTTAAAAATAAGAATATTACAAATTAAATGTATCGCTATGAACCCATATATGTATGCAGCTATCAACGCAGAAACTAAAAAACCAGCAGCTCTTAGATTGCCCTCACGGACCATCTGGTAAGCAAGTTGAGCTTCATTATAATCACTGTTCACCTCCATTTTTGAATTAAGAAGAGATTGATATCTCCATATACTTTCGAAGTTCCCACTGAAGGTCATATACTCATAGACGGAGTACATACCGTTAAATAACGTAATAAGCACCAGAACCTTAAATACATGTTCAAACCTTACCCCCTTAATCCCCCCAGCCTCAATCAACACTACCGAAAAGATAATTGGAAGAAAAGCACTTCTGAAGTCAATGTAAATACTCTTTGGATTGTATCCTTTGCTCAGACCAATGATTGCAGCAATCGCAACGAGTAAAGCACATGCAAATAAAGGCTTGATTGCCTTTGCTCTCATACGACCATGCAGAAATATTTTAAGCAGTGCGGATAATAGAAAAAACTCCGTACCCAACTTATAAACAATAACGTCTGATCCGAAGGCCAAACCCAAGTAGTAATTAACGTAGTCGTAGAAAAATATATAAGTAACATAAAATGACAAAAATAGTTTCTTGTTTGCTGTTTTCTCTGAATGGATTAGCGCGGAGGCAGCAAAAAACATTAGCAGAAAAAAAAATTCTGCAGCAATGTTCATGACGTCAGTTCCGATATAAACTCTGTCACTAGGTCTTTTTGTGGGCGGGTGTGTTCCAATATAGATTGCTTTGTAATACCTGATACTTTATCAAAGGCTACAGAGATGTCCTTTGCATGATATTGAGTAGTGAGACCTGGAGCCCCCCACGTTTTAATATACTCTTCTAACTTTTTTATTTGTTTATTGAAGGTTATATAGGGAACACCAAAACTCAACGATGTAATCGTACCGTGCAGACTTGTTCCAATATACATTGAGGACTTCGAAATCAGCATCATTATTTCATAAACATCTATAACCGGCTCGATCAGAACAACTCTAGCCTTATGTTTTCCAATTAATGCATTACGTATAGTCTTCAACGGCAACAGGTCTTCGTGACCTAACGCGTGTCCAATTGGGCAAAGAACCAAATCAAAACTACTTTTTGACAAAACGGAATCTAAATTTGATATAACTTCGCTTAGATCGTCGGTCTTTTCACATCCCACTTGGAAAAATATATAGTCGTTCTGAATAGATTTATAATGACTAAATGAGTGTTTCCTCTGTTCCATTTCTTCAGATAATAATCTTTCCATGAGAATGGCTGAGTCAGGAACCAATTTCAGCGAAGGTAAATCTCCCTTTTCCGATAGTATGCTAAATGTTTTACGGTCTCTAACACCTATAGCTTTATGGCTCCGTATCTTCTTCTTCAGGAGTCTTCGCTTAGTATCTGTCCACGACGCAATTGCAGCACCACCGACACAGTTCAAAGAGATGTCAATATCCATATTCAACTCTGAAGAGCTAAATGAGAATGGCAAATCGGTAGCACCACCGCATAGGTGCTTCGCTATTTTTGACACGAGCATAGTTCTTCTATCAACCGCTCTAACCAACTTATACTTGTAGACCTTATTAAATGTCGGACTCAAATACGAGTAAAGGTCCGCCCAACTAGTGCAGAGTGACTCCCCGCCCGCGATAATTACATGATCACCGCTTTTGGTCTGTTGGTAAAAGTCCTTAATTGATCTGGTCGGCTTTCCGCTATATTGGGATAGATCGCTATCAATTAAACCATAGTAATTTACTATGGTTCCGGATTCAGATTGCAGCGCTTTTTCCAGAATAAGCGGAAACAAAAGGTCTCCGTAGTTGTATCTGTCAAAGGGTCCTACGATTTGATATTGCTTCATGGGCATCCTATTGAGTCTGCTTATTTATGAAAAACTTAAATGCTATGCTCGCGAGGTAAAATAACAATACTGCGACAGCTACATTGATTGCATCAACTTGATACACACAATAAATTACTACCAAGTAAAGAATGCTTGCGGACAACCCAATACAGTTGGATAGCAGTATGACTCTATCAAGATTTTTACAGTAGAGAATGTACTGGTAGCCTAAATTTATTGCGTTTGCTAGTAAGGCTCCTAGCACCAACATCAATAAAAGCGGGTTTTGCTGTATATGAAATAGCTGTGAGTTACTAAAAAATGAAGCGACCACAAGAAATGACGGTATAGCCAAGCAAAAAAAAGCCCCCATGAGAAAAGATATAAACAAAAGCTTTTTGGATACTATTTTAAATTGCGCCTTGTCGTCACCTTTATGAAGAGCCACCAGGACAGGATATATTCTGCTGGGCCCAAAGAACATATATAGAGCGCTCGCCGCCATGCTGAGACTAGTATAAAAAACATAGATCCCTAGCGTTTCCTTGTCGGATGTAGCGTTGATGATGACTCGGTCTAAAACCTGCATTAGCCTAAGGCTTAGTGTTGCCATGAGAAAGATTAAAGCGGTTTTTATCGCGGACACTGACCAGCGATAATCAAGCTTCGGAGTAAAATACCAAGCATTGGTGTATCTTTTTGAAATATATATGTAGGTAGCTATGGTGCTGATAGCACCAAATACCAACCACATAGAAAATATATCCGTTAGCTCAACTCGGTATATTTCCAACTGAAATATAAGAACCGTTATTATCACCCAAGATGCCGCGCGAAAAAAAAGACTTAAGCTCGCAGCCAGTTGATCTCTTAGTGCGATTAATGTCCTGTAGGACTCTTGGCCGAAGTGTTCGACCAACGTAATCCCTAAGAAAAAATAAAGGTACTTGAATTGTAGGGCATGTAGTTGACTCAACAGCAGGGTTATCACAAGGAAGACTAATGATGTAAACAGGTATAGCCCAAGCTGTTTATCAATTAGGACTCGCCATTTATTAGAATCCTCTCCTATCCCTTTTCTATTTACGTATGAGTGTGCCTCAAGCCCTATGAAATAAATTGAATAACTGGTCATAGCCGCAATTAGGCCGTAGTCCCCAAGGTCAGAAAGGCTTAACTTTCCGCCTAGATAAATTACGAAAACGAGCTTGCAGATAAGAGTTATTACTCTGAGCGCCGCTGAGATCAGCTGTGCATTTAGTATTTTTCTTAATAACACCATCGTAACTTTTCGCTTTCTCTACGACAAATTAAAGTACATTCACCTTTTTTCTGAAAGAGCTATATGACCTGGTTATTAGGCTGGCTAACTGTTCAGAGCCATGTTGAACTCCCTGAACCAGGTCAGTGCATCGCACACTTAATAGATCGTCTATTATTAATAGTCGAGTCTTTTATAAGCGATTATCGCTACAACCAAAAGACTCTATAGCGTTGTTTTGTTAGACGATAGTCATATGTGCGAAAGGTAGCTGCTTCACCTGCCGATTGAGTAGTACTCGATCCCAAGATCTTGCATCTTTTTCGGATTAAACAAGTTTCTTCCATCAAACACTACGGGATTGCGAAGCTTCTGAATTATATTATCAAAATTTGGAGCTTTAAATGCTTGCCATTCCGTTATAATTATGAGGGCGTCGCTATCTTTTAAAGTTTCTTCTTTGGTACCACAAAGACTTAGATTTTCATGATTCCCATAAATTCGCTGAGTTTCTTCCATAGCTTCTGGATCAAATGCACGCACGTGGGCTCCATGCTTCCAGAGTTCTTCGATTAGAACTCGACTTGGAGCTTCACGCATATCATCCGTATTTGGTTTGAAACTTAATCCCCAAAGCGCGAAAACTTTACCTTCTATTTTTCCGTCGTAATGTTTTAGGATTTTTCTCGATAGAACAGATTTTTGTTCATGATTTCGTGATTCGACAGACTTTAGAACTTTCGCATCGAAGTCCAATTGCTCCGAAGCCTTAATAAGAGCTTTCACATCCTTTGGGAAACAGGAGCCGCCGTATCCGGACCCCGCGTAAATGAAGTGATAGCCTATTCGCGGGTCCGAGCCGATACCTTTACGCACCATTTCAATGTCAGCTCCGAGCATCTCCGAGAGGTTGGATATCTCATTCATAAAGCTGATTTTTGTTGCAAGCATGCAGTTGGCTGCATATTTCGTCAGCTCAGCGCTGCGAACGTCCATGACAATTATTTTTTCATGATTACGATTAAATGGCGCATATAAATCACGTATGACTGCTTCGGTGTTAGCTTGCTCGGTCCCGACAATTATCCGATCCGGACGCATGCAGTCAGATACTGCAGAACCTTCTTTTAAAAACTCTGGATTCGATGCAACATCAAATGAGAGATCAGTGCGGCCGCGTTCAGAAAGTACGCTCGCAACTCGGTCTCTCACTTTATCGGCCGTCCCAACAGGAACGGTAGATTTGTTAATGATAATACAATTACTTTCAATGTTACTTGCTATTGTTTCGGCAACGGCCAGTACATATTTCAGGTCCGCAGATCCGTCCTCATCAGGAGGTGTGCCTACCGCAATGAATTGAACCTCTCCATGTTTCACTGCAGTCATAGCATCTGTAGTGAATTTCAATCTTCCAGCGCTGTAGTTCTCTTTAACTAAGACTTCCAGTCCAGGCTCATAGATTGGAATAATCCCCTGTTCGAGGTTTCTGACTTTTTGCTCATCTATGTCCACACAAATGACATCGTGGCCAATCTCGGCGAGCACCGCCCCTTGAACAAGACCTACGTAGCCAATTCCGAATACAGTGACTTTCATGATGATTACCTGTGATACAAACGTTGGTTTTTGGCTCACGCCGTCCACTGGAAACCTAAGAGATCCCAGGCTCCTTGATAGCCTTAAAGTTCGGCAATAAGAGTGAGCGATGAGGAAGGAAGCGGCATAAGACACGCTACCGCCCCAGGATTTTTCGTCATCTTCCTCAGGACGTGGTGCTTCCATGAAATATCGGTTTGATCCTGCCTATTGGCTAATGATCCGGCGCAGCAATAAACGATAAAAACTCAAGAACAACAGTAACGCCGTCAAACATCTGAGCTTATGACGCGACCTGCTCAGTACTCATCAACTTTTGTCGGAGGCGTAGGCATAGTGGTAATAGCCATAATCACTGTAGCCATATTTATTGGAGGCCTTTTTCTCCACGCCGTTAAAAATCGCACCCTTAATGGCAACGCCATTCTGGGAGAACCGACGGACCGTCAACTCGATTTCTTTCGCCGGGTTCAGGCCATAGCGCGTCACAATCAGGTTAGTCCCAGACAAGCGCCCGACGATCGCCGCGTCTGTCACTGCCAATATCGGTGGCGTATCGAGAATTACCAGATCGTATTGCTTGCTCGCCTGCTCCAATAGCGCGCTGAAATTGGCGTGCATCAGTAACTCGGAAGGATTGGGTGGGATCTGGCCTCGACTGACAAAATCGAAGTTGTCGATTTCGGTCTTATGGATGGCGGTGGTCACTTCGCAGCGCCGGGCCAGGATATCGGAGAGCCCATTGTCTGAAGAAACACCTAACACTTTGTGTAGATAGCCTTTGCGCATGTCGACGTCGATCAACAATACCCGCAGCCCGGTTTGTGCTATCACCACTGCGAGGTTGACCGACACGAAGGTTTTACCCACCTGAGGGCTGGGCCCGGAGATCATCAGGCGGTTATTGTCGGCCTCATGCATGGCGAAGTGCAGACTGGTACGCAAACTGCGTAATGCCTCGACTGCCAGATCGGTGGGATGAGTGACGGCCAGCAATGTCGAACCTGCGCCGGAGCGTCCCCGTCCACGGGAGACTTTGTCTTCTTCGGTTTTCTGCAAAATGCTGTAAGGAATCGACGCGTAGACCGGCAACCCAAGTTGCTCGATGGCTTCCGGACTTTCCAGTCCCCGGTTAAGTGCCTTGCGTACCAGCACCAGGGCCACCGCCAAGAAGCCGCCAAGAATGGTGGCGATCAATACAATCAAGGCTTTTTTCGGTTTGACCGGCTTGAGGAAATTGACGTCCGCGGTGTCGATCAGACGCACGTTACCAACGGTGCCCGCGCGCATCACATCCAGTTCCTGAGACTTGTTCAGCAACTGGGTATAAATGGCAGTACCGACCTCTACATCCCGGGTAAGGCTCAGCAGTTCTTGCTGGGTGGAGGGAAGGCCCTCCACCTTGGACGCCAAACTTTTCTGCTTGCTGGTCAACTCGCCGATCTGAGTCAACAAGGCGCGATAGGCAGGATGTTGGCGGGTGAATTTGCGGTCCATCTCGGCTTGCTGCAATTTCAACTCTGAAATGCTGGTATCAAGCCCGACAATCTGATCGAGAATGGCTTTGGTTTCGAGCGTGATGTCCACGGACTTGCTGCGCGTCTGGTATTCATTCAAGGCATTCCCGGCCTTTTCCAGGTCCTGCTTGACCACCGGAAGTTGCTCTTTGAGAAACGCCAGGCTCTGCGCTGCCTCAGCTGAAGTGCGCTCTACGTTTTGCCGCACATAAATAGTGGCAATTTCATTGAGTGTTTTGATGGCCTGATTCGGATCTGTGCTTTCCAGCGCCAGCCCGATCATGCCCGACTCTTTTCCGCGCTCGGATACATCCAAATCCTCTTGGTAGTCGAGGATGCTGGTCAGGCGAGAATTGCGGATGATTCTGAAGCGGGTTCCAGGATTGGCGTGCATGTCCGCTATCTGGAACGCAACGCCATTTTGTTCGAAAAGTTGCCCAGTCTGGGTAGCTGCCAATAGGTTGTCGTCTTCGTCCACCAAGGTGTAATGACCATTTTCACCCGCGGTCAGGGTCAACTTCTTGCCCAGTTGCGAGTCGGGAAGATCCAGTTTGAATATCTTCAGCGACTCCCCTCCCCAAGCGAAACTGTTCAACCCCAACAAGGGGTCGGCTATTTCACCTGGATTTTTACTCTGGAATCGACGAGCCAGGAACTCACCGACCACCGGGAAGTACATCGGTTGTATGACGATATCAAGTTTCAGGTTATCAACCGCTTTGCCAATCACCGCACGAGACTTGATCAGTTCGATCTCGGTCGCCGAAGGCGATTCTTTTCCCAACATACTGCTGACATCGGAGAAACCCAACAAATCGTTCTTTTTCGCTTCAACCTGCAACAGCGCATTCGCCTGGTATACCGGGGTCGCAATCACCGCGTACGCAGCCCCAGCGACCATGAAGGCACCGGTAACCGCGGCAATCAGCCATTTATGGTCGATGAGTGTTCCAAACAAGCCGAGAAGATCAATCTCGTCATTGTCGTCGTCCCGCACGTTAACTACCGGTGCTTGCTGCATAAGTCGGATTCTTTGCCTGTATTACGATTCAAAAAGGAGTGGCCATCAGCGCGCCAGGCGCTGTGCCCATGCGAGTACGGCTTCTTCGATCAACGCATAAGCGTGCACAAATGCAGGTTTGCCTTGACGGTAGGGGTCGCTGATTTCGCGATCGTCTTGCCATTTGCCCAATAGCAACACTTTGCCTCGCGCTTCAGGGGCAATGTTGAGTACCCCGCTGACATGCCGCCGCTCCATCACCAGAATCAAGTCCGCCTCGCTGACGGCTTGAGGCGTGAGTTGAGCGGCCTCATGCCCATCGGGCAGATGACCATGCTCTTTGAGTACGGCGTGTGCCGTCGGCTCGATGGGTTTGCCTACCAAGGCAGCGAGACCAGCCGAACTGACCTCGATATCGGAATGAACGAGTGCCCCGCGCAGCAGATGCTCCGCGGTGGGACTGCGGCAAATATTGCCGACGCAGACAATCAAAACCCTTTTAAGCAAGATAACATTCCCCGTCTTGTCAACATTGGCGGTGACATAGCACTTGCCGAACATAAGAGCTTTAAACTACGAATGAATCCGGGTATGTATAACCCCAGTAACTGCAGCTGAGACTTTCAAACCATCAGTGCGTATTTATTACCATGACGTTTGAACAGCCCCCAACTTTTTCTTCAGACAAAAAATAACATTCCGCTCTTTGAACGCTGAATATAACAGTTCGAAAATTTATCCAGACAATTTCTAACAATTGCCGTTTTCCCGCGACCGTTCAATCTAAATTACACCGAAATAGCGAGTGGCTAATATATAGCCGCTCCATTAGTGAATTGCCAGGGCGTCGGACATTCGGTTAGAAGTTGGGTAAGAGATGCCTTGGGCAATAACTTTATTTACAGCGGGTTGCGTCAGAAGCATGCAGTGGAACAACCAGGCATGCTCGCCTACCAAGCGACCGCGCGATCTTTCTCTCTGCCTGCGCCTTGCGAGAAACATGGCGTACAGGCCTTTCGCTGCCCATGCAGCGTTGCCAACATTTTTCTCGAGTGAACGAGCCATTTAGAGCCCGCACTCTCCAGCGTTACCGGTTCCGACAACCCGTCGAACCTTTCCTACTGCCATTAGCCATTCCATCTGTCTACTTTCAAGGACGCTTCCATGATTCGTAAATGCCTATTCCCCGCTGCCGGCTATGGGACCCGCTTTTTGCCCGCCACCAAGGCCATGCCGAAGGAGATGCTGCCGATCGTCAATAAGCCGCTGATCCAGTACGCCGTCGAGGAAGCGCGTGACGCCGGCCTGCAACATATGGCCATCGTCACTGGCCGGGGCAAGCGAGCGCTGGAAGATCATTTCGATGTCAGCTTCGAACTGGAACACCAGATTCGTGGCACCGATAAGGAGCGGTACCTGGAAGGCACTCGAGAGCTGATCGATACCTGCACTTTTTCCTATACCCGCCAGGTAGAGATGAAGGGCCTGGGTCACGCGATTCTCAGCGGTCGTTCGTTGATCGGTGATGAGCCATTCGCGGTGGTGTTGGCCGACGACCTGTGCCTGAACCTTGAGGGCGATGGCGTACTGGCGCAAATGATCAAGCTCTATCAGCAGTTCCGCTGCTCGATCGTGGCCATTCAGGAAGTGCCCCGTGAGCAGACTCAGAAGTACGGCGTGATTGCCGGCGAGCTGATTCGCGAGGGGATTTACCGGGTCAACAGCATGGTCGAAAAGCCCCGCCCGGAAGACGCCCCATCCAACCTGGCCATTATCGGCCGGTACATTCTGACGCCCGATATCTTCGACCTGATCGCTGACACCGAGCCTGGCAAGGGCGGTGAAATTCAGATCACCGACGCCTTGATGAAGCAGGCCCAAAATGGCTGCGTGCTGGCTTACAAGTTCAAGGGCCAACGCTTCGATTGCGGCGGCGCTGAAGGTTACATCGAAGCCACCAACTTCTGTTTCGAGCACCTGCATCAGAACACCTGGTGACGGCGCTGAACCCTGACAAACGTGTGCGTTATCGAATTGATTTTTTGGTCTTTATTACCCTATGGACGAAGCCTCTATGAAGACATTGAGCGGTTTCAAGGCAGATGACAGTCGCCGCCCGTATGGCGCTGACCTTAAGAACAACCTCGCGTACCTCATCGTGCGCGCCTACGCGTCGGAGCTGATCTTTCCCCGGGTGCAGAAACAGCCGGTGCTGCTGGTGGAACGCATCGGTGCCTTCCCCTCCTCCGGGGAAATCCGCCGTCACGTCAAGGATGGTCCGGCGTTAATGGCGAGCATCAGGCAGCGTTACGCCGCCGACGCCCTCGACATCGACGAGAGCGATGGGCTGAACCTGGTCTTTGCCGACTGGCGTCTCAGCTTGCGTCTTCTGGACGATGATGGCGTGACATGCCTGACCGTGGAAAGCCGCGGCGACAGCTCGCTCATGCAGCACAAAACCGCCGAAGTGCTGAAGCAGATCGACGCAGAGGAGGCATTTAAATGAAAGCGATTGCAGAGCACACCGCCAAAGCCTGGTATCTGCTTCAGTGCAAGCCCAAACAGGATGAGCGCGCCGAAGAGCATTTACAGCGCCAGGGCTACGCCTGTTTTCGTTCGACCTACCGGCGTGAGCGCGTTTTGCGCGGGCAGCGTCGAGTGATCAGCGAGTCGTTGTTTCCTGGCTATCTGTTTATCCAGCTGAGCCTTCAGGACAGTTGGGGCCCGCTGCGCTCGACCCGCGGTGTTTCGCGAGTCGTCGGGTTCGGCGGTCAGCCACTGCCGATCCGCGATGCACTGATCGACGAGCTTCAGGAGCGAGACAGTCAGGCGATCGTCACAACGTTGTTGAGGCACGGAGATACGGTGCGCATCACTGAAGGCCCGTTCTCCGATCTCGAGGCGGTGTTCCTGGCCATGGACGGCGAGGAACGGGTGCTGTTGATGATGAATTTCCTGCAGCGTGAACAGCACATCAGCTTGCCACTGGCAGGGGTTAACAAGATTTAGTTCCACTCAGCGTCTTGAGTAAAAGAACCTGTGGCGAGGGAGCTTGCTCCCGTTTGAGTGCGTAGCACTCACAAAAATCGGCAATGGTTGCCGGATTTTTGGGGCCGCTACGCAGCCCAGCGCGAGCAAGCTCGCTCGCCACAAAGCCCTGGAAAACCTACGCCCCTTCCGAGAGATGATTCCAGTCGATCCAACCCAAAAACCATGTCGCCAGAATCAGCAAACCGAACGCAATCCGGTACCAGGCAAACACCGCATAACTATGATTGGCGATGAACTTGAGCAAACCGCGCACGGCAATCATCGCAAAGAGGAATGCGGCGACAAATCCCAATGCAAACACCGGCAAGTCTGCAGACTGGAACAGGTCGCGGTACTTATAGCCCGAGTACACCGCGGCCCCCACCATCGTTGGCATCGCCAGGAAGAATGAAAACTCGGTAGCCGTCTTGCGTGACAGGCCAAACAGCAACCCGCCGATAATCGTCGAACCCGAGCGCGAAGTGCCGGGGATCATCGCCAGGCACTGTGCGCAACCGACTTTCAAGGCATCGGTCCAGCGCATCTCGTCAACGTGCTCGATAACCACCACATGCTCACGTTGCTCCGCCCACAACATGATGATTCCACCTATCACCAGCGCCACGGCAACGGTGATCGGGTTGAAAAGATACTCATGGATTTTGTCGGCGAACATCACACCCAGAACAACCGCCGGCAAGAAACCGATCAACAAATTCAGCGTGAAACGTTGCGCATTACGCTGGGTTGGCAAACCGGTAGTGATCTCCAGAATCTTGCGACGAAACTCCCAGACGACCGCCAGAATAGCCCCCAACTGGATGATGATATTGAACGCCATGGCTCGCTCACCGCCGAAGTCGAGCAAGTCCGCGGCAATAATCTGGTGTCCCGTGCTGGAGATGGGCAAAAACTCTGTAAGCCCTTCAACCAACCCTAGAATCGATACCTGTGTGGTGGTCCAGAAGTCCATTAATCCCCCGTTAAACCCTCTCGGCTGAAAGGTCTGTTGATGATGCCGAACATTTGATTCTGGTCGCGATTAAGCCTGTCGGACCAGCGGAGGATTAAAGCGCACTCTCTGCCTGCTTGAGCTAAACGTTATAAAACGTCCATGTCGCAGCGCCGGGTCCGCACTCCTGAAGTGCCTTCGCTCCGAGGACGCCTGAGAATGTAATTCTTTTGCAGAACCTGCACTTGGGTATCGCGAATTTATGGATGCCACTCATCGTCGGATCGTTGACGTTTCGGCTTTGGGCGCGCGCAATGTTCTACCCAAAAATGATCGCCCAAGAGAAAACTCCATATGGCAAAGATCATAGTACTCGCCGGTGACTTCCCGCAGGGCGACGGGGAATATCACCTTGGAACCCTCACCCTCAAGACGTCCCTCAAACCCCGGCTTGGAGCAAGCTTCCCGGTCTCGGAGTTTAAAGATCTAACCGTTCAGAACACTGAATCCAACAAGAATATAAAGTCCGCCATAGGCCTGGGCCTCGCGGGTGCCATGTTGCTCGGTCCCGTCGGTGCTATCGCCGGCTATCTGCTCGCCGGAAAAAACACCGAGGTGACCTTTATGGTCACAATGAAGGACGGTGCAAAGCTGCTCGCGGCGACCGACAGTGACACCTTCCGGGATATCTCGGCACGCGCCCTGAAAAAATCCCGAGCCGGTCGCCGAGACCCCCTTTCCAGCTCACTTAACAACGGATCCATTCATTGATCCGCTTGCCCGGCGACTGCGAGAATGTTGCAGGGCACCCGATACAGAACATGCTCCGTGGTACTGCCCACCCATTTTTCCAGCCCCTTGCGATGGGCATTGCCCATGACGATCACGTCGGCCCGGTGATGCGCTGCAAAGTCGGCTAATGCTTTGCCTGGCGGCCCTGCAACGAAGTGTTGCCGTTCGGTGGGCACGCCGTAGTGATCGGCCAACGTGATGAATGACTTGTGCAAAGACTTGCGCACGTCGCTGTTGAAGCCGGGCATCGTCACTGCACCCGCGCCCGCATCGGATATATGTGTCTGCGATAGATCGTAGGCATACAGCAGATGCATTTCTGCATGGCATTGCGTTGCCAGTTCGTTCGCAGCCTGGATGATCAGGTCGTTGATTCCAGTGATCTGAGTCTCTGGATGCGACGGATCGACGGCCACCACAATCACGCGTGGAAGTGGGCAACTGACTTCGCTGACCAGATGCACAGGCACCGGACATTCACGCAGCAGATGCCAATCCAGAGGCGTGATGAAAACGCGTTTGAGCGCCGACTCATGCTGCACGTCCTTGATCACCAGATCCGCCTGCGTGGTTGTCACGTGCTGAAGGATCTCTTGCAACGCGTCGCGAGTGAAAAGCACCTCGGTACTCAGGTTGATCCCGCGTCCACGGATCAGATCGGCTTCATCCTTGAGCCATTTTTCGTTCTCTTGCTGGCAAGCCTCACGAAACCGCGCACTGGCGTGGATCAAACCCAAGATGTTGAAATCTTCGATAAACACCGTGATATGCAGCGCTGCGCCCGTGGCCTCGGCAATGGCGACGGCCCGCTGCAGTGCCGGCGTGTGACGCATGGTGGGGCCGGCTATTAGAAAGAGTCGTTGATATTGGCTCATGTCACACCTCCAAACGTTCTGGGATATCTGCTAGCCCCCCAGCCTCTCGTCTGTCGCACCGCCAGCGATCTGCTATCGCCTCGATGATCTGGATCGACATAATCAATATACGCCTGGATTCAACTAACCAGCCATGATGGGGTTCATCATACCCACTACGATGAACCCCATCCCGACGGTCAATTGATTGACGACAATTCAACGTTACTTCTTCGCGTACTTCGCGCCGTGCGGATCGTTAAGTTTCACCTGCATCAACTCCCATTCACGCTGAATGATCGAGTAAGGGATAAAGACGCTGATTCTCTCAGCCCCCTTTAACCCAGGGTGAAAACTCACATCATTTAAAGAGGTGGAGAAAAAACCGACATTGATACCGACAATGCTACCGTCATTGGCGATGACGGGACCACCCGACATCCCCTTTATTATCGGGGCATCATGTATGGCATAGCGTTCGCCGCTGCCTTCATTGCTATTGATGAAAGGCGCCGAATACACCTTGCCTTGCCCGCTGACGGTGGTCATGTAGGGGCTCGCCCCCACGGCGGTGATGTGTTCACCCACACGCGGTGTGCGCCATGACGGGTAGCGGCCGTCGGCCTTGTGCCGGATGAAGACAAGGTCGCAACCGGTGCTGCAGCTGTATTTCACGTTGCGGATGAGGGGGGTGTGGCGAGTGGTGACGGCATAGTCTTCGTTCCATTGCACGGCCGAGGCCATGTACAGATAAGGCAAAGGAAAGCCCGAGAAGACTGAAAAGTATGAATCATTGGCAGGCCCCGACAAGTCGGGCTTTACCATACCGTTGCATCCTGCAAGAACAGCTCCTATTAAAAAGTAGGTCATGAATTTAATCATGATGATCACCGACTTATAAGGAGGATTGGATTTTTATTGTGGCGAAACTTTTGGTTGTCAGGTTCTTGTAGTTTTCCTCGCAGCCCGGTCTGGTTGGTTATTTATGGCTTAAGTTTTAATAAATGCGTATGAATAAATTGTGCTAAGACTAATTACTTTTCGATCCATATAAGAAACCTCAACTATTTGACGCCTGAAAAATGGCACCCACATAATAAGCACACTAGAAATTAAACTTTCTTACTTGGTGTAAAGCCCATGAAACAGCGGCTTTCAGGGCAGTTGAATAGCCTTGGCATGCCGGGGTAACGCCACAGAGATCAATGCCGCGAAAATAACAAATGCGCTGGATATCCATAAACACGCCCCCAGCCCGAAAGCCTGATAAACCCAGCCAGAGAGCACGGTGCCGATCAACCGTCCCATGGCGTTGGACATGTAGTAAAACCCCACGTCCAGCGACACGCCGTCTTCTTTGGCATAGGACACGATCAGGTAGCTGTGCAGAGAGGAATTCACCGCGAACAGCGCACCAAAGACCATCAACCCGCCTAACAGCACCGCCTGTTGCGACAACCCGGTGTTCAGGCCCAGAGCGATTGCCGCGGGCAGGCCTGCCAGAGCAAATGCCCACAGAAAGGCAGCGCGACCATCAGGAACATGCCCCCGTTTCTTGCCAGTGATTCGCGGCGCGAACGATTGCACGATGCCGTAGCCGATCACCCAGGCCGCGAGGAATCCACCGACCTTCCAGAAGTCCCAGCCAAAGACGCTGCTCAAGTACACCGGCAAAGCCACGACAAACCAGACATCGCGAGCACCGAACAGAAACATCCGCGCCGCCGACAGAATGTTGATCGCCCGGCTTTTGGACAGGATGTCGCGAAACCTGGGCTTGGCTTTGGCCTTGCCCAAATCCTTTTTTAACAGAATCAAGCTGCTGACCCAGATCAGCGCCAAGACACCCGCCATGGCCAGCAATGCCCCTTTGAACCCGATCAGGGCGAGCAATGCCCCGCCAAGAAAGAAACCAACACCCTTGAGTGCATTCTTCGAGCCGGTGAGGATGGCTATCCATTGGTAAAGCGTGCCCTGCTGCCCCTCGGGCACTAACAGCTTGACCGAGCTTTTGGCGCTCATCTTGTTCAGGTCTTTGGCGACCCCCGACAACGCCTGCGCGCCCATCACCCAAGGAATCGTCAGCCAGGCCACTGGCACCGTCAGCATCAACAACGCCACAACCTGCATCCCCAGCCCGATGTTCATGGTCCGGTTCAGGCCCAATCGAGCGCCGAGATAACCGCCCAGCAAATTGGTGATCACGCCAAAGAGTTCATAGAACAGAAACAACGCCGCGATTTGCAGCGGGCTGTAGCCCAACGCGTGAAAGTGCAGCACCACCAACATGCGCAAGGCGCCGTCGGTGAGGGTGAAGGCCCAGTAATTGCCCGTCACGAGCAGGTACTGCCGCACTTGAGGCGTGAGGGCTGACAACGCTTTCATCACCGCTCCTCAGACGGCCAGACCGACCATTCTGGCCAGTTCGACGGTGCGATTCGCGTAACCCCATTCATTGTCATACCAGGCATAGAGTTTGACCTGGGTGCCATTGATGACCATGGTCGACAGCGCATCGATAATCGATGAGCGCGGGTCGGTGCGGTAGTCGATGGACACCAGCGGACGCTCCTCGAAACCGAGAATGTCTTTCAGTTCGTTCTCGGACGCGTCCTTGAGGAACTGATTCACTTCTTCGACGGTGGTGACGCGCTCGACTTCAAAGACACAATCGGTCAGCGAAGCGTTGGCCAACGGTACGCGCACGGCGTGGCCATTCAGACGCCCGCGCAGTTCCGGGAAGATTTCGGCAATCGCGGTGGCGGAGCCGGTGCTGGTCGGGATCAAACTCATGCCCGACGCCCGGGCACGGCGCAAATCCTTGTGGGGTTGGTCGAGGATGCTTTGAGTGTTGGTCAGGTCGTGGATAGTGGTGATCGAGCCGTGGCGAATGCCCAGTTTCTCGTGGATCACCTTCACCACCGGCGCCAGGCAGTTGGTGGTACACGACGCGGCGGTGACGATGCGATGTTCCGCCGGGTTGAACAGCTGATGGTTGACGCCCATGACGATGTTCAGCGCGCCCTGCTCCTTCACCGGGGCGCTGACCACCACACGCTTCACGCCTTGGTCGAGGTAAGCCTGAAGCACCGCGACGGTCTTCATTTTGCCGCTGGCTTCAATCACCAGATCGCAGCCCGACCAATCGGTGTCGGCAATCGCCTTGTTGGCGGTAACTTTGATTCGTTTGCCGTCGATGACGATGCTGTCGCCTTCGGAGTCGGCCTGATCATTCCAACGGCCATGCACCGAGTCGAAGTTCAGCAGGTGCGCATGAGTCGCCGCGTCACCTGCCGGATCGTTGATCTGCACGAATTCAAACTCTGGCCAGCGCCAGGCTGCTCGCAGAGCGAGGCGACCGATGCGGCCAAAACCATTGATGCCCACTTTGATAGTCATGTTGGTGTGCTCTGTTTCTGTTGTCAGGGGTGGCGCTTTGGGAATCATCAAGCCGGGCAGCAAGCCGCTGCCCGTTCAGGACGGTCACCCATTTCTTCAAGGCGTTTGGCATCAGGGCTCAACCAGTGCTTGTTGGCTTCGAGCACCAAGGTCAGCACCTGATGCACCCAGTCTGGAAGGTTCGGATGCAGTCGGTAATAAACCCATTGGCCTTGCCGACGGTCCGAGAGCAATCCGCACGTACGCAACTGCGCCAGGTGCCTGGAGACTTTGGGCTGGCTCTCATTCAACGCACAGGTCAGCTCGCAGACGCACAGCTCACCCTCTCGGGCGATGAGCAGCATCATGCGGACCCGGTTGTCGTCAGCCAGGCATTTGAAAACAGTGGTCGGCGTCAGGTGGTCAGCCATTGGGTTTCTCAGCGTTTGGTGTGCACGCGGTGCGAATGAATACAGGCATATGCGTTTTACCGAATATATGTTTTCCCGCATGTAAGGGTCAACGGCAAATGTATCGACTCCGTGTGTGAATGATATTTATTTACTTACAAAAGGTAATCGTTATCATTAGCGCAATAATTAAAAAAGGAGCTCATGGTGGCTTTACCGCGCATTTACCCGGCCTCTCTCTCACTGCTGGGGCTTTTTGCAGTACCTGATTTGCAAGCAGAAACCCAATCGGCATTGGCCCTTCCTGCAACCGCTGTGACCAGTGATTACAGCGAGCAGAGCTACAAGCCGACCGACAGCCGCAGTGCGCTGAAGATCGACGCGCCGCTGCGGGATATCCCGCAAACGGTGAACGTGATCCCCCAGAGCGTGATCAAGGATCAGGGCGCACAGTCGATGGAAGACGTGTTGAAGAACGTCCCCGGCATCGGTCTTTCCAATGGTGATGGCCAGCGCGACCAAGTCACCATTCGCGGCTTCAGTGCCATCGGCGACATGTACGTCGACGGCGTTCGTGACGACGCGCTGTACTTCCGCGATCTGTCCAACGTCGAGCGCGTGGAAGTGATCAAGGGACCGGCAGCGGTGCTCTATGGCCGTGGCTCATCCGGTGGCCTGATCAATAGCATCAGCAAGAAACCCAACTTCACCCCCAAACAGGAAGTGGGAGTCAGCTTCGACAGCGAGGGTAAAAAGCGCACGCAGTTCGACGCTGGCTGGGCCGATCAGCAGCAAAACGACAAGGCATTCCGGGTGACCGGTGCGCTGGAGAACAGCGACACCTTCCGCGATGACGGTTATATCGATCGCAAGGCCATTGCGCCTTCGGCCTACTTCAAACTCTCCGACGATCTTGAGCTGAACCTGGGGGCGACGTACCTCTACGACAAACGCTTGATCGACTTCGGCATTCCCGCACGGGGCGATCGCCCGGTCGATGTCGATCGGGACAAGCGCTTCGGTTCCGCCGACCCGGATGACGATTACACTCGCAGCGAAGTGTTTTCGTTCACGGCCGGCGTCGACTACCGCATCAACGACGACTTCACCCTGAGCAACACCAGCCGCTACTACCACTACGATCTGGATCGCAACAACACACTCGCCGACTCCAGCCCGACCCGTTTCGTCACCGCCCCCAACGGCGAATTGCTGGTCAAACTCAATCGCGGCAACGTGCAGCGCAAGGAAGACGGCTGGTTCAACCAGACCGAACTGAAGCAACAGGCCACGCTGGCCGGGATGAACCACAACCTGCTCTATGGCGTGGAACTGGGACGTCAGGTCAAGGACCAATCCGTCTTTAGCCAGAGCAACGTGGCGCGGGTTCCGGTGTACCGCGATGGCTTGGTCGACGTGCCGTTCCAGGCCAACCGACAAACCGCCAAGGGCACCACTACCCAGGACACGGCCGGTTTCTACGTCCAGGATCTGATTGAACTGACCCCGCAATGGAAAGCACTGTTGGGCGTGCGCTATGACGTATTCGATCAGGAGTATTCGGATGACCTGACGGGTGCCTCAATGTCCCGAACCGACAACACCTGGAGCCCGCGCGCAGGCCTGGTCTATCAGCCTGATCAGGTTCAGTCCTACTACATTTCGGTAAGTCGCTCTTATCAACCCTCCTCCGAAGTCTTCGCCCTGAGCACTACCAACCAGGGCCTTGAACCGGAGCAAACCACCAACTTCGAGATCGGCGGCAAGTGGGACCTGCTCGACAATCGCCTGGCGTTGACGGCGGCGCTGTTCCGGCTGGAACGCACCAACATGAAAACGACCGATCCGGCGAACCCGACCAAGCTGGTCCTGTCGGGCGAGCAGCGCACCGACGGTCTTGAACTGACCGCCAGCGGGCAGTTGAGTGACAAGTGGCAGGTCTATGCCGGCTATGCCTATCTGGACGCCGAGATCACCAAGTCCAACAACCGAACCAATGGCGTCGCCAACGAAGGCCAGACACCAACGTTGACCCCGCGTCACAGCGCCAACCTCTGGCTGGTGCGCTCGCTGACCAACACCTGGCGCGTGGGCATGGGGGCGAACTATGTCGATGACCGTTATACCGCCCTGGATAACCGGGTGGTCATGCCCGCTTACACCACCGTCGACGCGGCGTTGCTCTACAACTTGCCGAAATGGGACATGGCGCTGCGCTTGCGCAACGTCTTCGACAAGGACTATTACGCCTCGGCCCATGGCTCGGTGGACCTGATCACCCCCGGAGCACCACGGACTCTGGAGCTGAGCACCAACTACCGGTTCTGAGTGGAAACCTGAAATCCAGTACCGCAATGCCGGTCAGTTAAGATGCAAAACCTGTGGGAGCGGGCTTGCCCGCGAAGACGGTGGCACAGTCAACATTGATGTCGCCTGACACACCGCTTTCGCGGGCAAGCCCACTCCCACAGGGATTTGCGTCTTAACTGATTAGAATTACACGCCCTGCATTCCAGGGCGTTTGTTTGCAACCCGCAACACAGTGACAACGATTCAAAGCTCGACTAACCTTCAGCGCGCACAAAGTGATTGAGAATCTCTCGCGTTATCGGACAACAACAATATTTAGAGGAAAACCCATGCGTAAACTTCTGTTGCTCTCGCTTCTTGCCGCCTCCCCCTTGGCTTTCGCCGGGACTCAATGCACCACAGCCGACAAGGCCCAATGGCAGGACCAGGCCAAGTTTCAGGAAGATCTCAAGGCCAAGGGCTACAACATCAAGAAGTTCAAAGTCACGAGCGGCAATTGCTACGAGATCTACGGCTGGGACAAAGACAAGCGCAAAGTCGAGATCTACTTTGACCCGGTCACTGGCAAAGTCGTGAAAGAAGAAATCGAATAGGCCCCCTGTGAAAGCTGAAACCCTGCGCCTCTGGGACCCGCTCGTACGTATTTGCCACTGGTCCCTGGCGGTTGTCTTCATCAGCGACTACTTCCTCAATGAGGAAGGAGACGGCTGGCATCGCTGGCTCGGCTATTACGCCGTAGCTGTCGTGCTGGTGCGCGTGGTGTGGGGGTTCATCGGCCCGCCATCGGCGCGTTGGTCAGACTTCTGGCCGACGCCGACGCGGGTCGTTCAGCATGGCCGGGCGCTGTTTTCCGGCAAGGGCTATCACCGCATGGGGCATTCGCCCATCGGTGCACTGGTGATGGTCCTCATGCTGCTGTTGATGACCGGTCTGGGTATCAGCGGTTTCTTGATGGAAGAAGTGGACTATTTCTGGGGCGAAGACTGGCTACGTGATGTTCACGAGTTTATGGCCAATGCACTGCTCGCATTGGTTTGTGTGCATATCGTCGCAGCGTTGGTGGAAAGCCTGCGTTTGCGTGAAAACCTGCCTCTGTCGATGATCACTGGCCATCGTCGTAAGCGCTAACGCTCAAAGCTTCCTGATACCGCACATTGCCCTCCCCCTTGCGGGAGAGGGCGGGTGCCAATCTTATGTGTGATGAATTTCCCGATCCTTGGTTTCCGGCAGGAAGAACGTGCCAAGAATGGCCGTCATCACGGCGATGACGATCGGGTACCACAGCCCGTAGTAGATATCCCCCGTGGCCGCGACCATGGCGAACGCCACCGTGGGCAGAAAGCCGCCGAACCAGCCATTGCCGATGTGGTACGGCAGCGACATCGAGGTGTAGCGAATGCGCGCCGGGAAGAGTTCCACCAGCCAGGCGGCGATCGGGCCGTAGACCATGGTGACGTAGATCACCAGGATGGTCAGGAGCAGCAGCACCATCGGATAGTTGGTCTTGGCCGGGTCGGCCTTCTCGGGGTAACCGGCGTCCTTGAGGGCGGTGCCGAGGGTAGCGACGAAGGCATCGTTGCGGGCCTTGAAGTCGGCGGCTGGCATGCCGGTACCCTCGAAGCTCTGGATCACCTTGTCGCCGATGCGGACCTGCGCGATAGCACCTGGTTCGGCCTTCACGTTCTCATAGGGTATGGCCTTCTTCGCCAGCACAGTCTTGGCGAGGTCGCAGGAGCTGGTGAATTTGGCCTTGCCCACCGGGTCGAACTGGAACGAGCACTGGCCGGGGGCGGCGATCACAGTAACCGGGTTCTTCTCCTGCGCAGCGAACACGTCGGGGTTACCGTATTCAGTCAACGCGTGGAAGATTGGGAAATAGGTCAGCGCCGCGATTACGCAGCCGGCCATGATGATCCCTTTGCGGCCGATGCGGTCGGACAGGCTGCCGAATATGATGAAGAACGGCGTGCCGATCAGCAGCGAGCCGGCAATCAGAAAATTGGCGGTCTGCGGGTCGATCTTCAGCGTCTGCAGCAGGAAGAACAGCGCATAGAACTGCCCGGTGTACCAGACCACGGCTTGGCCGGCAGTGCCGCCGAGCAGGGCCATGATCACTATCTTGAGGTTTTCCCAGCGGGCGAAGGATTCGGTCAGTGGAGCCTTGGACGACTTGCCTTCTTCCTTCATCTTCAAGAACACCGGCGACTCGCTGAGTTGCAAGCGGATGTACACCGAGACGATCAGCAGCAGGATCGACAGCAAAAAGGGAATCCGCCAGCCCCAGGCCTCGAAGGCTTCGTTGCCGAGAATGGTTCGGCAGGCGAGGATCACCAGCAGCGAAAGAAACAGGCCGAGGGTCGCGGTGGTCTGGATCCACGAGGTGAAGTAGCCGCGCTTGCCTTTGGGCGCATGTTCGGCCACATAGGTCGCCGCCCCGCCGTACTCACCGCCCAGGGCCAGGCCTTGCAACAGGCGCAGGGTGATCAGGATGATCGGTGCCGCCACGCCGATGGTCGCATAGCCGGGCAGAAAGCCCACTACGGCAGTGGAGATACCCATGATGACAATGGTGATGAGGAACGTATGCTTGCGCCCGATCATGTCGCCCAGTCGGCCGAAGACGATGGCGCCGAAGGGCCGTACAGCGAAGCCGGCGGCGAACGCGAGCAGCGCGAAAATGAAGGACGTTGTCTCATTGACGCCGGCGAAGAAGTGCTTGGCGATGATCGCGGCGAGGGAGCCGTAAAGGTAGAAGTCGTACCACTCGAACACAGTGCCCAGGGACGAGGCGAAAATGACCTTGCGCTCCTCCCTGGTGATCCCGTGGTGGGGCGCGCTGCCTGTGGTCGTATTGTCGATTGCGGCCATGATTGTTCTCCGTCTTGCTCTTGTTATAGGCCGGAGTACCTCATTATTTTTTTACCGCACCCAGGCCCCAGGGCTGATGTCATCGGATTACGGATTACGCAAAGCATGCAAACAGGCTGACGGCCTCGCATCGCTGCAAGGTTTCCTGAAGCATAATCGGCTTCGCGCAGATATCCATTCGGCCATCCCGGCCGACGCGCTGCCGAATGACTATTCAGGTCCGTGAAATCCCACGCGAAGCGTCTGGGTGGCGCCCCGCTGATGCCTATTCTTCGAGGCGGCGATCGCCTGGAACTTCGCAGCGAAAGAATTTCGTATACCCTATCGCCATCTCACTCCAAACGACCGCTGCCGTGAACCTACCCAAACTCAACGCTCCCGACCTTGGCAATACACCTTCGACCTCGGAAATCATCACCCGTCATCTGCGGGACGCGATCGTCGCCGGGCATTTCGCCGAAGATGAGCCGATTCGCCAGGACGACATTGCCCGCCAGTTCAACGTCAGCAAGATTCCGGTGCGCGAGGCCCTCAAGCGGCTGGAGGCCGAAGGGCTGGTGATGTTCCAGCGCAATCGCGGGGCGATGGTCACGCGGGTTTCCGATGCGGAGCTGGCGCAGATGTTCGAAGTGCGGATGTTGCTGGAGGACAAGATACTGCGCCTGGCCATTCCCAACATGACCGAAGAAACCTTCGCCCGTGCCGAGCGCATCTGTCAGGAGTTCATCGGCGAGGACGACGTGGGCCGCTGGGCCGAGCTCAATTGGGAGCTGCACGCTTGCCTCTACGAGCCGGCGCAACGGCCGTTTCTGGTCAGCCTGATTCGTTCGGTCAACGATAAGCTGGAGCGCTACCTGCGCATGCAGATGAGCCTGTCGGCCGGCAAGGAACGGGCTGATCACGAGCACCGTGAGATCATCAAAGCCTGTCGTGCCGGGGATGTGGATCTGGCGGTAAAGCTGCTGGACGAGCACATTGCCGGGGTCTGCAAGACCCTGTTCGAGCACCTGCCTCACGCGCACTAGGATGCTGTGCTGATTTCGTCATCGGCACAGGATAAATCCATCAAGCCGACACCCCGCTGCACAGGCCACTCTTTCGTTCACTCATCTGAACGGACGTGGCCCTCCCATGAAACGCATCACCGTGATCGACTCCCACACCGGCGGCGAACCGACCCGTCTGGTGACCGCCGGCTTTCCTGACCTGGGCACCGGCAGCATGGCCGAACGCCGCAAGCTGCTCGCCGAACACCACGATCAATGGCGCGCCGCTTGTGTGCTGGAACCCCGTGGCAGCGACGTGCTGGTGGGTGCCCTGCTCTGCACACCTGTGGACCCGAGTGCGTGTGCCGGGGTGATTTTCTTCAACAACACCGGTTACCTGGGCATGTGCGGCCACGGCACGATTGGCCTGGTGGCGTCGTTGGCGCATCTGGGCAAGATCAGCCCCGGCGTGCATCGCATCGAGACGCCAGTGGGTACGGTGCAGGCGACCCTGCACGAAGACCATTCGGTGAGCGTGCGCAATGTGCCGGCCTACCGTTACCGCAAGGCATTGGTGTTACAGGTGCCAGATATCGGTCAGGTGGTCGGCGATATCGCCTGGGGCGGTAACTGGTTTTTCCTGATCGCCGAGCATGGCCTGCGGGTGGCCGGCGACAACCTCGACGCGCTGACCGCTTATACCTACGCCGTGCAACAGGCGCTGGAGGCCCAGGGTATACGTGGCGAAGACGGCGGGCTGATCGACCATGTCGAGCTGTTCAGTGATGACGATCACGCCGACAGCCGCAACTTCGTCCTCTGCCCCGGCAAGGCTTATGACCGCTCACCGTGCGGCACCGGCACCAGTGCCAAACTGGCGTGCCTGGCAGCGGACGACAAACTGCAACCGGGACAGATCTGGCGCCAGGCCAGTGTCATCGGCAGCGAGTTCGAAGGCTCTTACGAATGGCAGGGCGAGCGCGTTGTGCCGACCATTCGCGGCCGCGCTTTTATCAGCGCCGAAGCCAGTTTGATCATCGAACAGGATGACCCGTTCGCCTGGGGCATTCGTCCATGAACGAGGGCCTTGTGGCCGATGTGATCGTGATCGGCGCCGGCATCATCGGTGCCGCCTGTGCCCAGGCGCTGGCCCGTCGTGGTTTGCAAGTGCTGGTGCTGGACGCCGGCCTGCACGGTGCGACGGCGGCGGGCATGGGCCACCTGCTGGTGCTCGACGACAACCCGGCCGAACTGGCCCTGAGTCAATATTCCCTGCAACGCTGGCGCGAACTGGCGCCGGACTTGCCCGACGGCTGCGCCTACCGCAACAACGGCACACTGTGGCTGGCGGCCAACGCCGAGGAAATGGCGGTCGCCCATGGCAAATACTTGAACCTGAAAGCCCAGGGCGTGGCGTGCGAATTGATCAGCGCCAGTGCTTTGCGCCAGCGTGAACCGGAACTGCGCGAGGGTCTGGAAGGCGGTTTGCTGATCAATGGCGACGGCATTCTTTATGCGCCGGCGACAGCCAACTGGATGCTCGACACGCCGAACATCCGTCAGCGCCGGGCGCGGGTCAGCGCAGTCGATGGCAACCGCGTCTGCCTCGATGACGGCCGCTGGTTGAGTGCCGAAGCGGTGGTGTTGGCCAACGGTATTCAGGCCAACGAACTGTGCCCGGAGTTACCCATCGAGCCGAAAAAAGGTCACCTGCTGATTACCGACCGCTACCCCCGCACCGTCACCCATACGCTGGTGGAACTGGGTTACGTCACCAGCGCCCACAACGCCACGGGGCCGTCGACGGCCTGCAATATTCAGCCGCGCCCCACCGGGCAATTGTTCATCGGTGCCTCGCGGCAATTCGGTACCACCGACCCGCAAGTCGAAGGCTGGATGCTGGCGAAAATGCTCAAGCGCGCCACCGAGTACATGCCGGGGCTGGCTCGGCTCAACGGCATCCGCGCCTGGACCGGCTTTCGCGCCGCCAGCCCCGACGGCCTGCCGCTGGTGGGCCAGCATCCACAGCGCCAGGGCTTGTGGCTGGCGGTCGGTCATGAAGGGTTGGGGGTCACCACGGCCCCCGGCACCGCCGACTTGCTGGTGGCGCAACTGTTCGATGAAACCCCGCCACTGCCCGCTCACCCCTATTTGCCCCAGCGCTTCCTCGGAGAACCTGCCTATGCCTGAATTGCTGCTGGACGGTCGCGCCTTGAAGGTGGCCGAGGGCACCAGCGTCGCCGCTGCCCTGGCGTTGGGCAGCGACGGCTGCACGCGCACGTCGGTCAGTGGTCAGCGCCGCGCACCGTTGTGCGGCATGGGCATCTGCCAGGAATGCCGGGTGACCATCGACGGCCGGCGACGCTTGGCCTGCCAGACTTTGTGCCGAGACGGCATGCAGGTGGAGACACGCTCATGAACGAATACGCCGATCTGCTGATCATCGGTGCCGGCCCCGCTGGCATGGCCGCCGCCCTTGCCGCCGCACCCAGCGGCGCACGCATCGTCGTGCTCGACGACAACCCGCTGCCGGGCGGACAAATCTGGCGTGACGGGCCTCAAGCCAACGTGCCCGATCAGGCCCTGCGCCTGCGTGAGCGTTTGCAGTCTTGCAGCAACATCCGCCGTCACGCTGGCACCCGAGTGATCGCCAGTCCCGGTCCGAAACAACTGTTGGTCGAAGATGATGACGACGGCTGGTTGATCAGCTACGACAAACTGATTCTGTGCACCGGCGCCCGCGAGTTACTGCTGCCCTTCCCCGGCTGGACGTTGCCTGGCGTGACCGGGGCCGGTGGTTTGCAGGCGCTGGTCAAGGCCGGTGTGCCGGTGCAGGGTGAGCGTGTGGTGATCGCCGGCAGCGGCCCGCTATTACTGGCGAGTGCCGCCACCGCTAAAAAGCATGGCGCACAGGTACAACGCATCGCCGAGCAAGCCTCGCGCACCGCCGTCGCCGGTTTCGCCGCGCAACTGCCCCGCTGGCCCAACAAGCTGATGCAATCGTTCAGCTTGTTCGACCTCCATTACCGCACCGCGACTCATGTGCTGGCCGCCCTCGGCACTGACCGACTGGAAGGCGTGCGTCTGCAACAGCAAGGCAAAATCGTCGAACTGGAATGTGATCGGCTGGCCTGTGGTTTCGGTTTGATCCCGAACATTCAATTGGGCCAGGCACTGGGTTACGCCATCGAGGGTCAGGCGTTGGCGGTGGATGCCTGGCAGGCCAACAGCCGTTCCGATCATTATGCGGCGGGTGAATGCACCGGGTTTGGTGGCAGTGAACTGGCGTTGGTCGAAGGTGCAATTGCCGGCCACGCGGCGGTCGGTGACCTTGAAGCGGCCCGCCAATTATGGCCACGCCGGGCACGCTGGCAGGGTTTCGCCATAGCGCTGAATCAGGCCTTCGCCCTCGCCCCGTCACTCAAGTCCCTGGCCCAGCCCGACACCCTGGTCTGCCGCTGCGAAGACGTGCCTTACGCCGCATTGGCCGGGCACACTGACTGGCGCGAAGCCAAGCTGGCCAGTCGCTGCGGCATGGGCGCCTGTCAGGGCCGGGTGTGTGGCGGCGCGGTGCAGCACCTGTTTGGCTGGCAACCTTCGGCGCCCCGCCCACCCTTCAGCCCGGCGCGAATCGAGACCTTGATGTGCCTGGACGACACCCCGCCAGCCTGAAACCTTCTCGGGGGTTTCGGCCACGCTGCCGAGCCTCTATGATCCCGGGGTCGCCCTCAGACCCCAGCGCCATGTATCCCTCGCTCAGCACCTTCAAACCCTGCGACCTGCCAACGCTGCTGAACAGTCTGCAGCCGATTGCGCCGCTGCTCGATACCCTGGCGGACGTGGTGTTTTTCATCAAGGATTGCGATGCCCGCTACGCCTTCGTCAACCAGACTTTAGCCCGGCGTTGCGGCTTCAAACATCGCGAGGAGCTGCTGGGGCGCACCGCCGAAATGGTCTTCCCGGAACGCTTCGGCCCGCTGTACACCGAACAGGATCGACGGGTCCTGTCCAGCGGCCGCGAACTGGCCGACCAACTGGAGCTGCACCTGTATTACGGCAACCAGCCGATCTGGTGCCTGACCCACAAACTCGCCTTGCACGATGAACAGGGTCACATCGTTGGCCTGGCCGGGATCTCCCGCGACCTGCAATCTCCCCAGTCCAACCATCCCGCCTTCCAGAAACTCGCCGCCGTGGATGCACACATCCGCAGCCACTTCGCCCGCGCCATCAGCCTCGCCGAACTGACCGCCATCGCCGGCTATTCCGTGGCGCAACTGGAGCGTCACTGCAAACGGGTGTTCCAGCTCACCCCACGGCAGATGATTCACAAGGCGCGCCTGGAAGAAGGTTCGCGGCTGTTACTGCACACCGACCTGCCCATCACCGAAATCGCCCTGCGCTGCGGTTACACCGACCACAGTGCCTTCAGCCGACAGTTTCGTGCCTTGACCAGCCTGTCACCGAGCCAGTTTCGGGATAATCAGCGCTAAGGATCGTTCCCACGCGCAGCAAAGGAATGCAGCCCGGGACGCTCCGCGTCCCACTCTCTAAAGCCGAACGCAGAGCGTCCGTTGAGGCATTCCCACGCAGAGCGTGGGAAGGATCAACAGGCGATGTTTAAACGACACTTCCAGACACTCACTCAGCCTACACATCCTTGCGCCGCTGCCTACGACTACGCCAGAATCCGCCGGCTTGTACGCCAAAGGGCCGGGCTCTATCGTTTGCCTGTCGCTGAAAAACAGCGATCGGGTTTGGTAGCCCGGTTTTCTGGCGCATAGCGCAACCTAATACAGGGATTTTTTTGTCCTCTGTTTTTATGGTGGCTATGCGTAGGGCGCCCTTGGGCGCGCCGGGTTGCCAGATGACCGGTCTACCAACCTGCGTATGGCCGCCACCCATTCGTTTGGTAGCGAGGGTGATGGCTCCATTTATTATCTGGAGTTCCATCTATGTTCAAACCTACACCCAACCCACCTGAAACCGACCCAACATCCCCCTACGAATCCCTCGATTCCAAAAAACTCAACGAAGCCGCCGACCGCGCCCTCGATCACTACCTCAAACCGCCTATCCCCAAAGACACCAAGCGCAAACCCAGCACCATTTACCACGTCGGCACCGAGGTCGATAACGAAACCCTGCTGGTCAACGCCTGCGAATCCCTGGCGTCAGCCAGCATGATGCTCAGTGAGTTCGCCGGGTTGATGGACATGCCACATCGCAACATGATGTTGGGGATTCAATCGGTGGTCATGCTCGGTGAGCTGGCGGTAAACCGGGTGCTGGATAACCTCGACCCGACGGCCTGATAGTGATGATCGTTCCCACGCTCTGCGTGGGAATGCAGCCCGGGATGCTCCGCGTCCCACTCTCTAAAGCCGAACGCAGAGCGTCCGTTGAGGCATTCCCACGCGGAGCGTGGGAACGATCAGCAGGGTCCCGGTGTTCCTTAAAGGGGCGCCCCGCACAACCATTGCTCCCATCTGTAACACCTGCCGTTGCGGGCCCAAGCCCTCACGACGTCACTCCCCTCCAGTTGCGCCACCGCAACACCTCTACCTCAAGGCCTGACACTAAATTCGCGGCTCGGCCTGGAAATGGGCACGTTGATTGCTATTGTTAATATCGTATACGAAATCCCCAATACGATATCCAACAGCACTTCACATCAACGAGGCCTCTATGAAAAACCCCGCATTTGCCGTAGCCCTCAGCGCTGTTCTCAGTACCTCCTTTATCGCCACCGCCCAGGCCGACAAGCTCGACGACATTATCGGTTCGGGCAAGCTGCGTTGCGCCGTGACCCTGGACTTCCCGCCCATGGGTTTTCGCGATGCCGGCAACAACCCGGCCGGTTTCGACGTGGACTACTGCCATGACCTGGCGAAAATCCTTGGGGTCGACGCCGAAGTGGTCGAGACGCCGTTCCCGGACCGCATTCCGGCGCTGGTCTCCGGGCGGGCCGACGTGATCGTCGCCTCCACCTCCGACACCCTTGAGCGGGCCAAGACCGTCGGCCTCACCGTGCCTTACTTTGCCTTCCAGATGGTCGTACTGACCCGCGACGACACCGGCATCAATAGCTTCGATGACCTCAAGGGCAAACCCGTCGGTAACACCAGCGGCACTTATGAGGCCATCGCCCTGGAGAAAGACGTGAAGAGCTGGGGCACCGGCACCTTCCGTGCCTATCAGTCGCAAAACGACACGTTGCTTGCCGTCGCCCAAGGCCATATCGCCGCCACCGTGGTCACCAACACCGTGGCCGCCGCCACCCTCAAGTCGGGCAAATACAAAAACCTGAAAGTCGCCGGTAATGCGCCGTACGTGATCGACTACGTTTCCCTCGGTGCCAAGCGCAACGAGTATGGCCTGCTCAATTACCTCAACCTGTTCGTCAACCAGCAGGTGCGCACCGGTCGTTACAAGGAGTTGTTCGTCAAATGGGTCGGCACTGAAATTTCGCCGACCAACCTGACCGTGCCACAGGTCTACTACTAAGGTGTCCGGCATGCCTAGGCCCACTTCTCTGACCGGTCGCAGCCTGGTCGCGGGCGCCGCCGAGGGGGCCCTGCTGTTCGCCGATATCGGGTTGAGTTTCTGGGGCGGGGTCGATCCGTATAGCGGCGAGATCATTGACCGTCACCACCCGCTCAGCGGCGAATACCTGGCCGGCCGCGTCCTGGCCATCCCCAGCGGTCGCGGCTCGTGCACCGGCAGTAGCGTGTTGATGGAACTGATCAGCAACGGTCACGCACCGGCCGCACTGGTGCTGGCCGAACCCGATGAGATCCTGACCCTGGGCGTGCTCGTGGCACAGACCATTTTCGAGCGTTCCCTGCCGGTGCTGTGCATCGGCCGGGAGGCCTTCGCCGCCCTGCGCGGCAAGGCCTTCGCTCGGGTCGAGAACACAACGCTGAGCCTGTTCGAGCACCCGCCGGGCGATGCCTGGCAGGCACTCGACAGCTCATCGCAACCTGCAGAAACCGGCGCCTCGATTGAACTCACCGAACACGACCGGACGCTGCTCGGCGGCCAGTATGGCAAGGCCGCGCAGGTGGCGATGCAGATCGTCCTGCGCATGGCCGAACTGCAAGGTGCCCGCCATCTGGTGGATGTCACCCAAGCGCACATCGACGGCTGTATCTACACCGGACCGGCGAGCCTGCGTTTTGCCCAACAGTTGGTGCAATGGGGAGCAACAGTGCGGGTGCCCACCACCCTCAATTCGATTTCCGTGGACCAGCGCCGCTGGCGCGAGCTGGGTATCGACCCGACCCTCGGTGAACCGGCCAGTGCCTTGGGCGATGCCTATATGGCGATGGGTGCACAGCTGAGTTTCACCTGCGCGCCCTACCTGCTCGACAGCGCGCCGAAGGCTGGCGAGCAGATCGTCTGGGCCGAATCCAACGCGGTGGTTTACGCCAACAGCGTGCTCGGCGCACGTACCCTCAAATACCCGGACTACCTGGACATCTGCATTGCCCTGACCGGTCGCGCGCCATTGATCGGCTGCCATCTGGACGCGCAACGCAAGGCCCGACTGCAAATCGAGTTGCCTGCCTTGGGTGAACTGGACGACGCCTTCTACCCGCTGCTCGGTTACCACATCGGCGCGCTGGCGGGCAGCCGGATTCCACTGGTGCGCGGGTTGGAAAACCGCCAGCCGAGCCTGGACGACCTCAAGGCTTTCGGCGCGGCATTTGCCACCACCTCCGCCGCGCCCTTGTTCCATATCGCCGGGGTCACCCCGGAGGCCATCGACCCGGCGCATGTGCTGGAAGTGGATGGGTTTCTACCCGTGAAAAAAATCCGCCTGAACGATCTATTGGTCAGCTGGCGCGAGCTCAACAGTGCCCGCGACAACCGGGTGGATGTGGTCTCGCTGGGCAACCCGCATTTCTCCCTCAGCGAGTTCGCCCACCTCGCGCAGTTGTGCCTCGGTCGGCACAAACACCCCGACGTGGTCCTCGCCATTACCTGCGGCCGCGCCGTGCTGGAGCAGGCTCGCGACGCCGGGCACATCGCCGTGATCGAAGCTTTCGGCGCCACCCTGGTCACCGATACCTGCTGGTGCATGCTCGGCGAACCGGTGATCCCGCTGGCCGCAAAAACCTTGATGACCAACTCCGGCAAGTACGCCCATTACGCACCAGGCCTGGTGGGCCGCAAGGTGCATTTCGCCAGCATCAAAGAATGCGTCGATGCCGCCTGCAATGCCACCGCCAGCGGGCGCCTGCCGGCGTGGCTACAACCTGCCGCCCTACTGGAGAGCCCTGCGCATGTTTGATTACAGCTTCCAATGGCGCTCAGTGCTGCGCGCCCTGCCGGACATGCTTGCCGGTGCCCTGGTCACCTTCGAGACCGCGGCGCTGTCGATGATTTTCGGCGTACTGATCGCCCTGGCCCTGACCGTGATGCGCGAAAGCAAAAACCCGCTGCTGCGCGGCATCGGCAACGGCTGGGTATCGATCGCGCGCAATACCCCGTCGCTGTTCCAGATCTACGTCCTCTACTTCGGTCTCGGCTCGCTGGGCCTGCACGTCAGTTCATGGCTCGCCCTGCTGGCCGGGATCACCTTCAACAATGCCGGGTATCTGGCGGAGAACTTTCGCGGTGGCCTCAAGGCCGTACCGGACACACAAGTGCGCGCCGCACGTTCGCTGGGCATGAGCGCCTTCCAGGCCTACCGCATGATCATCGTCCCGCAGCTGCTGCGGATCGTCTTCTACCCACTGACTAATCAGATGGTCTGGGCGGTGCTGATGACGTCGCTGGGGGTGATCGTCGGGCTGAACAATGACCTGACCGGCGTGACCCAGGATTACAACGTCAAAACGTTCCGCACCTTCGAGTTCTTCGCCATCGCAGCGGTGCTGTATTACCTGATTGCCAAGGCGATCGTCGCGGCAGCCCGGCTAATGGCCTGGCGGTTGTTCCGTTACTGAGGAGCTGTCCATGTTTGCCACCGGTTTTTCCTCCAATGACCTGTTGTTCCTGCTCAATGGCGCCTGGGTCACGCTGCAACTGACGTTCTGGTCGATCATGCTCGGCTCCCTGGCCGGCTTGCTCTTCGGTCTGCTGCGGGCCTTGTTGCCACGGGCCAGTTTGCCCTTGGCCTGGGTGCTGGACGTGTTTCGCAGCGTGCCGTTGCTGATCCAGTTCGTGCTGTTCAACTCGCTCAAAAGCATCGTCGGCTTGAACATCAGCGCCTTCAGCGTCGGCTGCATCGTGCTGGGGGTTTACGCCGCCGCGTACTTCACCGAGATCGTGCGCGCTGGTGTGCTTTCGGTGCCGTTCACCCTGCGCCGGGCCAGTCGCTCGCTGGGCCTGAGCTTCCTGCAGGATCTGCGCTGGATCGTCCTGCCGATGGCCACCCGGGTAGCTTTTCCGGGCTGGCTGAACCTGGTGCTCGGCGTGATGAAAGACACCGCACTGGTGATGTGGATCGGCATCGTCGAACTGCTGCGCGCCTCGCAAACCATCGTCACCCGCATCCAGGAACCGTTGCTGGTGCTGTGCATCGCGGGCCTTATTTACTACGTCATGAGCCTGGTGGTCGCACGCCTGGGCGCTCGTCTGGAAAGAAGGTGGCAAGAAAATGATTGAGATCGACAACGTACATAAATCCTTCGGCGACCTCGCCGTGGTCAAGGGTGTCAGCCTGACGGTGAACAAGGGCGAGGTGGTGTCGATCATCGGCGGCTCGGGCTCCGGCAAATCGACCCTGCTGATGTGCATCAACGGCCTGGAGCCGATCCAGAAAGGCAGCATTCGCGTCGACGGCGTCGAGGTCCATGACAGCGCCACCGACCTCAACCGCTTGCGGCAGAAAATCGGCATCGTGTTCCAGCAATGGAATGCCTTCCCGCACCTGACAGTGCTGGAAAACGTGATGCTGGCCCCGCGCAAAGTCTTGGGTAAAAGCAAGCGCGAGGCCGAGGAACTGGCGGTGCAGCAACTGACCCACGTGGGCCTCGGCGACAAGCTCAAGACCTTCCCGGGCAAGTTGTCCGGCGGTCAGCAACAACGCATGGCGATTGCCCGCGCCCTGGCCATGTCGCCGGACTACATGCTGTTCGACGAAGCCACGTCGGCCCTCGATCCGCAATTGGTCGGTGAGGTGCTGGACACCATGCGCATGCTCGCCGAAGACGGCATGACCATGGTGCTGGTGACCCACGAAATCCGCTTTGCCCGCGATGTGTCTGATCGTGTGGCGTTCTTTCGCAATGGCCTGGTGCACGAGATCGGCTCGCCGGATCAGGTGATTGGTAATCCGGTGCATGCGGAAACGGCAGCTTTTCTGAAATCGGTGAAATAGCCGCTGGCCTCATCGCGGGCAAGCCCGCTCCCACAGGGTTTGATGGTGTACACAAAATTGGTGGCCAACACAGATACCTGTGGGAGCGGGCTTGCCCGCGATGGGGCCCTGACAGACAAAACAAGGAGCAGGCAATGCGCTCATCAAAAGTCATTCATGTAGTCAGCTGTCATGCCGAAGGCGAAGTCGGCGATGTGATCGTCGGCGGTGTCGCCCCACCACCGGGCGCCACTGTGTGGGAGCAATCGCGCTGGATCGCCAAGGATCAAACCTTGCGCAACTTCGTCCTCAACGAACCTCGCGGCGGCGTGTTCCGCCACGTCAACCTGCTGGTGCCGGCCAAGGATCCTCGGGCGCAAATGGCCTGGATCATCATGGAACCGGCGGACACGCCACCGATGTCCGGTTCCAATTCGCTGTGCGTCGCCACGGTGCTGCTAGACAGCGGCATCCTGCCGATGACCGAACCGCAAACCCGACTGGTGCTCGAAGCGCCCGGCGGCCTGATCGAGGCCGTGGCCGATTGCCGTGATGGCAAGGTCGAGCGGGTAGAAATCAAGAACGTGCCCTCCTTCGCTGATCGCCTCGACGCCTGGATCGAAGTCGAAGGCCTCGGCTCGTTGCAGGTTGACACCGCGTACGGCGGCGACAGTTTTGTGATCGCCGACGCCGAACGCCTGGGCTTTTCCATTCGCCCCGATGAGGCTGCCGACCTGGTGGCGGTCGGGCTGAAAATCACTCGCGCGGCAAATGAACAGCTGGGCTTCGTCCATCCGCTGAACCCCGAGTGGTCGCATATTTCCTTCTGCCAGATTGCCGCGCCCATCATCGTTGTAAATGGCATCGCCACGGGTGCCAACGCGGTAGTGATTCAACCCGGCAAGATCGACCGCTCGCCCACCGGCACCGGTTGCTCGGCGCGCATGGCGGTGCTGCAGGCCAAGGGCTTGATGCAAGTGGGAGAGCGCTTTATTGGCCGTTCGATCATCGGTTCCGAATTCCATTGCCGCATCGATTCCCTGACCGAAGTGGCCGGACGCCCGGCGATCTACCCGTGCATTTCCGGTCGGGCCTGGATCACCGGCACCCACCAATTGCTGCTCGACCCGAGCGATCCGTGGCCACAGGGCTATCGCTTGTCAGACACCTGGCCGGGTGCCTGAAACTCCCCAGACCAACGGCTACCAAAAAAACCTGACTAATTGAAAAAAACACTAGCCGAGTCATTGGCATTTAAAATATCGTATACGAAATACAATTAACGAACCGGAGGCAACAATGAGCAAGCGCATTAACTGGAGTGGCGTCTTCCCCGCGGTGACCACTCAATTCAACGATGACTTCTCCATCAACCTGGAAAAAACCCACCAAGTGATTTCCAACGTGATCCGCGACGGCGTCTCAGGCCTGGTGGTGTGCGGTTCGGTGGGGGAAAACACCTCATTGACCGCCGAAGAGAAAATCGCCGTGACCGAAGTCGCGGTCGACGCCTCCCGGGGTCGCGTGCCAGTGATCTGCGGTGTGGCCGAGTTCACCAGCGTGCAAGCGGCCAAGGTCGCCAATGCCGTGCGCCGGGTCGGCGTCGACGGCGTGATGCTGATGCCGGCGCTGGTCTACGGCTCCAAGCCGTTCGAGACCGCCGAGCACTACCGCTACGTGGCGAAAAACGCCGACGTACCGCTGATGGTCTACAACAACCCACCGATCTACAAAAACGACGTCACCCCGGACATCCTGATTTCCCTGGCCGACTGCGACAACGTGGTGTGCTTCAAGGATTCGTCCGGCGATACCCGCCGTTTCATCGACGTGCGCAATGAAGTCGGCGATCGTTTCGTGCTGTTCGCAGGTCTCGACGACGTGGTGCTGGAAAGCATCGCGGTGGGTGCCGAGGGCTGGGTCTCGGGCATGTCCAACGTGTTCCCGAAAGAAGGCGAAACCATCTTCCGTCTGGCCAAGGCCGGTCGCTTCGCCGAAGCCATGCCGATCTACGAATGGCTGATGCCGATCCTGCACCTCGATGCCCGTGCCGACCTGGTGCAGTGCATCAAGCTCTGTGAAGCCATCGCCGGTCGCGGCAGCGCGCTGACCCGTCCGCCACGCCTGGCACTGCCGGAAGCCGATCGGGTGTTCGTCGAGCAGATCATGGCCAAGGCCCTGGCTAACCGTCCGGAGTTGCCAGACGTCGGTCTCTGAGTGATTGCCGGGCGGGTCTTTGCGGACCCGGCCCGGCTGCCTGTTTTTGCGCCCCTACAGGAAACGCCAGCATGTCCAATCCTCTACACACGCAAAGCGCAACCACCCCCTCGGGACTCAAACGCGTAGTGGCCGCCGCCATGGCCGGCACTGTCGCCGAGTGGTATGAATTCTTTCTCTACGGCACCGCCTCCGCACTGGTCTTCGGCCAGTTGTTCTTCCGCCAGACCGACAGCCCCATCGACGGCATCATCGCCGCTTTCGCCCTGTACGCGGTCGGCTTTCTCGCTCGCCCATTGGGCGGTCTGGTGTTCGGTCACTACGGTGACAAATTCGGCCGCAAACGCCTGCTGCAACTGAGCCTGGTGGTGGTCGGCATCACCACTTTCCTGATGGGATGCCTGCCCGGCTTCGACCAGATCGGCTATGCCGCGCCGGTGTTGTTGGTGCTGCTACGGCTGATCCAGGGCTTTGCCTTTGGTGGTGAATGGGGCGGTGCGATTTTGCTGGTGTCCGAACACTGCCCCGACAACCGTCGCGGCTTCTGGGCCAGTTGGCCGCAAGCCGGGGTGCCGGCCGGCAACCTGGTGGCCACCGTCGCTCTGCTGCTGTTGTCATCGAACCTGTCGGAAGAACAATTTCTCGCTTGGGGCTGGCGCGTGGCGTTCTGGTTCTCGGCGGTGGTGGTGCTGATCGGCTACTGGATTCGCACCAGCGTCGATGACGCGCCGATCTTCAAAGAAGCCCAGGCCCGTCAAGCGCAGATCAAGCAGCAACAGCTGGGCGTGGTCGAAGTGCTGCGTCATCACTGGCGCGCCGTGCTGGTAGGGATTGGCGCACGCTTTGCCGAGAACATCCTCTATTACACCGTGGTGACCTTTTCGATCACCTACCTGAAACTGGTGGTGCACAAGGACACCTCGGAAATTCTGCTGCTGATGTTCGGCGCGCACTTGGTGCACTTCTTCCTGATTCCGTTGATGGGCTATCTGTCGGATATCGTCGGGCGCAAACCGGTCTACCTGACCGGCGCGGTGCTCACCGCGTTCTGGGGCTTTGTCGGTTTCCCGATGATGGACACCGGCAACAATTGGCTGATCATGGCGGCGATCATTCTGGGCTTGGGCATCGAGTCGATGACCTATGCGCCCTACTCGGCGCTGATGGCCGAAATGTTTCCGACCCACGTGCGCTACACCGCCCTTTCACTGTGCTACCAGGTGGCGCCGATTTTCGCTGGTTCCCTGGCACCGCTGATCGCCATCACCCTGCTCAACAAATATCACAGTTCGACACCCATCGCCTGGTACCTGGTGGGCGCCGCGCTGATCTCCATCGTGGCCGTCGGCCTGACCCGGGAAACCCGTGGCAAGTCGTTGCACCTGGTGGATGCCGAATCCGCTGCGCGCATTGCTGCGCTGGATAGCGCCGTGCCTGCCATGGCACGCCGGGGTGATTCGCTGGTTTGAGCGTTGTACTTGTCACACCCCACTCTGTGGCGAGGGAGCTTGCTCCCGCTCGAGCGCGCAGCACTCGCAAAATAGGCAATTGTTACCGCTATTTTGGGGCCGCTACGCAGCCCAACGCGAGCAAGCTCGCTCGCCACAAAACAGCGCACGGCTCAGCACCTTGATTGACCTGCAACGGTCCTACCTCACTTTTTTCGACAGGAGTTTTTTTGATGCCCGAGATCATCGGCCACAACTACATCGGCGGTGCCCGCAGCGCCGCTGGCAACATCGCGATGCAAAGCCACGACGCCAGCACCGGCGAAGCGCTGCCCTTCTCTTTCATGCAAGCCACCGCTGAGGAAGTGGACGCCGCCGCCCAGGCCGCTGCTGCCGCTTACCCGGCCTTTCGCAACTTGCCGGCAACTCGCCGTGCAGAATTTCTTGAAGCGATCGCCACGCAACTGGATGCACTGGATGATGAATTCGTCGCTCTGGTCACCCGCGAAACCGCCCTGCCGACCGGACGCATTCAAGGCGAACGCAACCGTACCAGCGGCCAAATGCGCCTGTTCGCTCAGGTTCTGCGCCGGGGCGATTTCTATGGTGCGCGCATCGACCGCGCGTTGCCCGAACGTCTGCCACTGCCACGGGTCGACCTGCGCCAATACCGGATCGGCGTCGGTCCAGTGGCCGTGTTCGGCGCCAGTAATTTCCCGCTGGCCTTTTCCACCGCCGGCGGTGACACCGCAGCAGCCCTGGCCGCCGGTTGCCCGGTGGTGTTCAAGGCCCACAGCGGACACATGGCGACCGCCGAACACGTGGCCGATGCAATCATCCGCGCCGCCGAGCAAACCGACATGCCCAAAGGTGTGTTCAACATGATCTACGGTGCAGGCGTCGGTGAAGCGCTGGTCAAGCATCCGGCGATCCAGGCCGTCGGTTTCACCGGCTCGTTAAAAGGTGGTCGCGCCCTCTGTGACATGGCCGCCGCACGGCCACAACCGATCCCGGTGTTCGCCGAAATGAGCAGCATCAACCCGGTGCTGGTTTTGCCTGAAGCCCTGCTCGCGCGTGGCGAAAAAATCGCCGGGGAACTGGTGGCGTCGGTGGTCCAGGGTTGCGGTCAGTTCTGTACCAATCCGGGGTTGGTGATCGGTATGCGCTCACCCCACTTCAGCGCTTTCATCGCGCGGCTCAGTGCCTTGATGACCGAACAACCGGCGCAAACCATGCTCAATGCCGGCACCCTCGGCAGCTACGAAAAAGGTGTGCAGGCCTTGCTCGACCATCCGAGGATAATCCGCCTGGCGGGCCAGGATCGGCACGGCAATCAAGCGCAGCCACAACTGTTCAAGGCCGACGTCAGTCTGCTGCTCAAGGGTGATCCGCTGTTGCAGGAAGAAGTGTTCGGCCCGACCACCCTCGTTGTCGAAGTAGCCGACAAGGCCGAGTTGCGACAAGCGCTGAACAGTTTGCACGGTCAACTCACCGCCACGTTAATTGGCGAAGCACAGGACCTGAAGGAACACGCCGATCTGCTGGTACTGCTGGAGCAAAAGGTCGGCCGCGTGCTGTTCAACGGCTACCCCACCGGCGTCGAAGTTTGCGATGCCATGGTGCATGGCGGGCCTTATCCTGCGACCTCCGACGCCCGTGGCACCTCGGTCGGCAGCCTGGCCATCGAGCGCTTCCTGCGCCCGGTGTGCTACCAGAACTGCCCGGACGCCCTGTTGCCCGACGCCCTGAAAAACGCCAACCCGCTGGGCATTGCGCGCCTGATCGATGGCAACAGCCACCGCGAACCGGTTTAACAACACGACCTCCTGTGGGAGCGTGGCTTGCCCGCGAAGGCGGTGCATCAGACGACATCAATGTTGAATGTCGAGACGCCTTCGCGGGCAAGCCTCGCTCCTACAGGAGGTTCATCGCATTCAAGCCAGCAGTGCTTTCAGGTCGTTGTACAGTGCCTCGGGAATCTGTACTCCCTCCACCACACTGCGTGCCCGCGCCGCATAACGCCGTTGCGACGGCAAGCGTGCGCCCTGCCCTTCAATGCCCTGAAACAACACTTCGGCCCGGGCCAAATGTTCCTCAGTGGCGGCACCCAGAAAACGTCGCGGGTCCAGCGCGATGATCAACTCGCCATGGTAGGGCGATGACTTGCTGCCCGCGTCATAGGCCAGCGATTCGGCACTGGTCAGATCACCGATCAAAGGCCCGGCGATCAACTCCACCATCGCCGCCAGCGCCGAGCCCTTGTGCCCACCGAACGTCAACATCGCGCCGCTGTCGAGCACCACATTGGCATCGGTGCTCGGCCGACCCTCAGCGTCCACGCCCCAACCCTCGGGAATCGCCTTGCCGGCACGCCGATGCAACTCGATATCACCACGGGCAATCGCACTGGTGGCGAAGTCGAACACAAACGGATCCTGCCCCGCCCGCGGCCAGCCAAAGGCAATGGGATTGGTGCCGAACACCGGCACACGTCCCCCTGCCGGTGCCACCCACGCATGACTCGGATTACACGCCAGCGCTACCAAACCAACTGCGGTCAACTGCTCGATCTCCACCCACAGCGCCGAGAAATGCACACAGCGATTGATCGCCAACGCCGCAATCCCGTTGGCCCGGGTTTTCTCCGCCAGCAACCCAAGCCCGGCCTGAAACGCCAACTGTGAAAAACCACCACCGGCATCCACCCGCACGATCGACGGCGCCTGGTCGATCACCTGCGGCTCGGCATCGGCCGACACCTTGCCGGCCCGCAGGGAATTCACGCAGCCCAGAATCCGATACAAACCGTGGGAGGCACAGCCATCACGCTCGCCGGCGATCACCGTCGCCGCCACCGCTTGCGCGTGGGCCAGATTAAAACCGTTGTGCAACAGGATCGATTCGGCCAACTCGCGGGCTTGAATCAGGGTCAGTCGGATCATGCTCATCTCCTTGGACAGACCGGTCAGGGTGGGCCATTCCAAGGCTCACGGCTTGATCGCTTTAGGTCGGGTTGATGACGAATTCGGCATATCGTTGAAACGGTCGACGTTATTGTGTGGCCGCACCACTCGTCGGCAGACGCAACGCGATCAATTGACATCGATGGGTGCCTGCGCAATTATTATTACATCGCATACGATACAAACGTATACGAGGCATAAATCACATCTTTTGAAACGTTGAGGATCCACCCCATGAGCAAGATCGAAAAAGTACTGGCCACCGGCAAGACTCACACCACCGTTAGCGCCGCTGGCAACACTTCGAGGGGCCATAACGGCAGCCTCGACATCCAGCTCTCGTCGCCTGGAAACGAGAAACTGGCGCACGAGTTCAAAACCATTGCACCGCACCCAACCGCAGAGCAGCTGTTCGCCGGCGCATGGTCGGCCTGCTACACCGCCGCCGTCGGGCTGGTGGCCAATGAAATGAACGTGGTGCTGCCGTCTGATCTGTCCGTCGACATCGAAGTCGATCTGGGTCAGACCGGTCCGGCGTACTTCCTCCAGGCTCGGTTGACTCTGCGCGTACCAGGTCTGGCGCATGACATCGCGACGACGCTGGCGCATACCGCAGATCAAATTTGCCCGTACTCGAAAGCGACGCGGGGTAACATTGACGTGGCCCTGAACGTTCTCACGGCATGATGCACCGCACGGTCGATATGCCATATATGTCGCATACGCTTTAAGCGTATGCGAATCACAGACCCTTCAACACTACATCGACGTGGCCATAAACGCCCTCACCTCATGATTCACCGTATGGCCGGTTCGACGTTGCTGCCGAACCGGCCACAGTCGAAAGTCAGAGCTGTTCCGACACAATCGCATACGCGGTATATTTTGCCTTTGCGAGCCTTCAACTTTGGCCAACGAGGAAACACATGAAACCCACCGACAAGACGGCTCCTGCCAACCTGAAGCTCTCCGACTTCCTGTGTTTTGCGGTCTATTCCACGAACCTTGCCTTCGGCAAAGCCTACAAGCCGATACTCGAGCAGCTGGGGCTCACCTATACGCAATACATCACCATCGTTGCGCTATGGGAGGAAGACAATCAAACCGTGGGCAGCCTGGGCGAGAAGCTGTTTCTCGAATCGAACACGCTCACACCGATCCTGAAGAAGCTGGAAGCGATGGGCTATCTACAGAGGCAGCGTGATCCCGAGGACGAGCGGCAGGTGCGGATCAGTCTGACGAAGAATGGTCGACAGTTGCGCGAAGGCCGTCCCGAAATGGGCCTCTCCGACGCAACGGGCCTGACACCGGACGAGTTTACGCAGATGCAGAATGCGATCGTGAAGCTGCGCAACAATCTCATCAAATCGACGAAAGCCGGGGAATGAGTGGCTACTGATCGTTTTTTAATCGGGGGTATTTTTCGGGCATGAAAAAGCCCAACCTTTTCAGATTGGGCTAGTCATTGAATCATAGGGTCGGGACGGCGTGATTCGAACACTCGCCCCCTAGGTCCCCATCTTCTTTTTCAGCTCAATTCGCTTTCCCGAATCAGCTTCTTATTTATCTTCCCGACGCTGGTTTTAGGAATCTCGGCAACGAACTTGAACTGCTTGGGAATCGCCCATTTGTTGATGCGGCCACGCTCGACAAACCCTTGCAGATGCGCCTCGAGGATCTTGCGATCGAGATATTGCCCAGGCTCGCACACCACCAGCGCCATCGGCCGTTCGCCCCATTGCTCATCGGCAATACCCACGACCGCGACCGACATCACCGCCGCGTGTTCGCTGATCAGGCTTTCCAGTTCCAGGGAGCTGATCCACTCCCCGCCCGTCTTGATCACATCCTTGATTCGATCTTTGATTTCCACCCCTCCCAACGCGTCGATTGAGGCCAGATCGCCGGTGTGCATCCAACCGTTGTGCCACAGCTCGGCACCCTTTTCGGGCTCCTTCAAATAGCCTTGGGTCAGCCAGGGTGCGCGCACCACGATCTCGCCCAGAGACTCGCCGTCATGGGCAACGTCATTGCCATTGGCATCGATGATTTTCAGGTCGACCATCGGCACCGGCGTGCCAGTCTTGATGCGGGTGGCCAGTTGGGTTTGCGTGGATTGAGCGAGGTCTTCGTCACGCAGGTAAGTCAGGCACAGCAATGGGCAGGTTTCCGACATGCCGTAACCGCTGTGCACCTGAATACCTTTGGCGCTCGCTTCGCTGGCAATACCTAATGTCAGCGCACTGCCGCCCAGAAGCATTTTCCAACCATCGAAACGGGTCTGTGCCGCTTCCTCGCAGCTAAGGATCATTTGCAGAATGGTCGGCACACAATGGGAAAAAGTGACCTTTTCCTCACGATACAGCCTGACCAGGCTGTTGGGTTCGTAGCGGCCGGGGTACACCTGCTTGAGCCCCATCAGGGTGGCGACATACGGCACACCCCAGGCATGCACGTGAAACATCGGGGTGATGGGCATGTAGACATCATCGGAACGCAGCAACGGCAACCCCTGATAGACGCCCAACGTGCCCACGGCATTCAAGGTGTGCAGGACCAATTGGCGGTGGGTGAAATACACGCCTTTAGGATCGCCAGTGGTGCCCGTGGTGTAGAAAAGGGTCGCCACTGAGTTTTCATCGAAATCGGGAAAGTCGTACTGGTCGGCCGACCCGGACAACAGGTTTTCATATTCCCCCAGCACCGGTAGCGACGTGTCGGTTGCTATGTCGTCCGTGAGTTGCAGGTAACCTTTGACGGTCTCAAGCCGCCCGTGAATCTGTTCAACCAGCGGCAGGAAATCATCATGCACCAACACCAGGTCGTCCTCGGCATGGTTCATGGTGAAGAGCACCTGATCCGGCGAAAGACGAATGTTCACGGTATGCAGCACCGCGCCGATCATCGGTACGGCAAAGAAGCATTCCAGGTAGCGATGGCTGTCCCAGTCGAGCAGGGCCACGGTATCGCCGGCCTTGACGCCGGCAGCGGTCAAGGCGTTGGCCAGCCGGCGGATCCGCCGGTTGAGGGTCTGGTAGCTGTAGCGCAATTTGTCGGCGTAGACGATTTCCCGACCCGGTTCGTAGCGCACGCCAGACAGCAACAATTGCTTGATCAGCAAGGGATAGGCATAGGCGCCATCGGCGGGCGGAATTATTTTTGTCGCCATCATGGTTGGTTTCCTTGTCCTTTCGATCAGAAGTGCGCTGGTTCCAGCTCGTAGAGGCATTCGCTGCCGGCCTTGACCGAAGCGCTCAACGAGTGGATGCGCGGCAGCAGGCGGGCGAAGTAGAAGCGCGCAGTGCCCAGCTTGCTGGCGTAGAAGTCATCCTCGGCCTGTTTGCCCATGGCCGCTTTGGCCATCAGTGCCCACATGTAGGCATAGGCGGTGTAGCCGAACACCTGCAGGTACTCGACCGAGGCCGCGCCAATTTCGTTGGGATTGTGGGTGGCCCGATCCAGCAACCACGCGGTCAGTTCGTCGAGGGTGTCCACGGCGGCATTCAATGGCTTGCAGAATTCGCCCAGACCAGCACCGGCATTGGCGGTAAAGTTGCGGATTTCCGAAGCGAACAGCCGGTACAGCGCCCCGCCGCTGCCAACGATTTTGCGCCCGGCCAAATCCAGTGACTGGATACCGTTGGTGCCTTCGTAGATCTGGGTGATGCGCACATCGCGTACCAGTTGCTCCTGGCCCCATTCGCGAATGTAGCCGTGGCCGCCGAAGATCTGCTGGCCATGCACCGTGGTTTCCAGCCCCATGTCGGTGAGGAACGCCTTGGCCACCGGGGTCAGCAGCGATACCAGCTCCTGGGCGCGGGTGCGGGTTGCCGCGTCATCGCTGTACTTGGCGGTGTCCAGTTGCAGCGCCACGTAGCTGGAGAACGCGCGCCCGCCTTCGTTCAAGGCTTTCATGGTCAACAGCATGCGCCGTACATCCGGGTGCACGATGATCGGGTCGGCGGCCTTGTCCTTGTTCTGCGCGCCTGTCGGCGAACGGCTTTGCAGACGGTCACGGGCGTATTCGACGGCGTTCTGGTACGAACGCTCACCCAACGCCAGACCCTGGATACCCACGCCCAAACGTTCGTAGTTCATCATGGTGAACATCGCTGCCAGGCCCTTGTTTGGCGCATCGACGATCCAGCCGGTCGCCTCGTCAAAGTTCATCACGCACGTGGCAGAGGCCTTGATGCCCATCTTGTGCTCGATGGAACCGCAGGACAGCGAGTTGCGCTCACCCAGCGAGCCATCGTCATTGACCAGCACTTTGGGCACCAGAAACAGCGAAATCCCCTTGGGACCGGCCGGTGCATCCGGCAACCGCGCCAGCACCAGATGAATGATGTTTTCGGTCAGGTCGTGCTCGCCGCCGGTGATGAAAATCTTGCTGCCGCTGATCTTGAAACTGCCGTCGGCCTGAGGTTCGGCACGGGTGCGAATCAGGCCCAGGTCCGTGCCGGCATGCGCCTCGGTCAGGCACATCGAGCCGGTCCAGGTGCCTGCGTACATGTTCGGCAGATAGCGTTCCTTGAGTTCCTGACTGGCGTGGGCATTGATCGACAGGCACGCACCGGCGGTCAGCATCGGGTACAGGCCGAACGACAGACTGGCCGAGTTGACCATCTCCTCGACCTGAGCCGAAATGGCCTTGGGCATGCCCATGCCACCGAACTGCGGATCACCGCCAACACCCACCCAACCGCCTTCGGCGAATGCCTGGTAGGCCGCGACAAAACCGTCCGGCGCCTGGACCGCGCCGTTGCTCCAGGTGCAGCCCTGCTCGTCGCTGCTGCGGTTCAGCGGTGCGATAACTTCGCCACTGATTTTGCCGGCCTCTTCAAGGATCGCGGCGGCCGTTTCTTCATCGATCACCTCGGCCAGGCCAGGCAATTGGGCCCATAGCCGGGACACCTGGAAGACTTCGTTGAGTACGAAGCGCATATCGCGCAAAGGAGCTTTGTAATCAGACATGGTTGGCTTACTCGGAAGTGGTCAGGGCATGCGGCATACCCTGGCGTTGAGAGGTGTCGGTTTCAGTGGCTTGCGCCACTTTGGCTTGCGCAACGGGGTGACGCAGCAGGAAGTACGACAGGGCAGGAATCAGGATCAGTGCGCCGAGCATGTTCCACAGGAACATGAACGTCAGCAGGATGCCCATGTCGGCCTGGAACTTGATCGGCGACCAGACCCAGCACACAACACCCGCCGCCAGGGTGATGCCCACCAGGCCCACCACCCGGCCGGTAAACGACACGGCGTTGCGGTAAGCCTGGCTCAGCGGCAGGCCCTGGCGCTGGTAATGCAACTGCACGCTGAGCAGGTACAAGGCGTAGTCCACGCCAATGCCCACGCCCAATGCGATCACCGGCAGGGTCGCGACTTTCACGCCAATGCCCATGGCCACCATCAACGCTTCGCAAAGGATCGAAGTCAGCACCAGCGGCAACAACGCAACCAACGTGGCGCGCCAGCTGCGGAAGGTGATCAGGCAGAACAGTGTGACCGCCGCATAGACGTAAAGCAGCATGGTGCGATTGGCCTCGCGCACCACAATGTTGGTCGCCGCTTCAATCCCGGCCGACCCGGCCGCCAGCAGGAACTGGCGATCTTCGCTGTTGTTCTCCCGGGCGAACTTTTCGGCGATGCCCACCACGGCATCCAGGGTCTCGGCCTTGTGGTCCTTGAGGAAGGTGATCACCGGCATCAGCGAACAGTCGGTGTTGAACAACTCCGGGGAGTTGACCGAGGCTTGTTGCGCGGCGTAGTTCAGCACGTCCTGATTGCGCTGGATGCTGTTGAGCTTGGGGTTGCCTTCATAAGTACCGGCGGTGATTTGGCGCACCGCGTTGACCAACGAAGCCGTGGCCTGTACGCCCGGATACTGCTGCAGCTCCCAGGCCAGACGGTCGGCGAGGACCAGCGTCTTGTAGTTCAAGCAGCCTTCCGGCGCGGTCTTGATCATCACCGCGAACAGGTCGCTGGACAGCGCGTAGTGGCTGGTGATGTAGGCGTTGTCACGGTTATAGCGAGAGTCGGCACGCAACTCCGGTGCGCCACTTTCCAGGTCGCCGATCTTCAATTGCAAGCTGACCATGAAGCCGCCAATGCCCATCAGCGCCGCAACCAGTACCGCACCCGTGGCCCATTTGGCCGTGGTGAAGCGGTCGAGCAAGTCCCACAGTTTGCCGAAGCCTTTGTGCCCTTCTGCGCGCGTGTCGATTTTCAGCGCACGCTCGGCCGCCATGGCGCCGACACCGATATAAGACAGCGCCACCGGCATCAGCAACAGCGAGGTGAAAATCAACACCGCCACACCGATACTGGCGGTGATCGCCAGGTCGCGGATCACCGGAATGTCGATCAGCATCAGCACCGCGAACCCGACAGCGTCGGCCAGCAACGCGGTGACGCCGGCAATGAACAAACGGCGGAAGGTGTAGCGGGCGGCGATCAGTTTGTGGGTGCCACGGGCGATGTCTTGCATGATCCCGTTCATCTTCTGCGCCGCATGGGACACACCGATGGCGAAAATCAGGAACGGCACCAGCACCGAGTACGGGTCGATGGCATAGCCGAGCCAGGCGACGATGCCCAGTTGCCAGACCACCGCGATCAACGAGCAGCCGACCACCAGCAAGGTGCTGCGCACGCAACGGGTGTAGGCGTAAATGATGATCAGCGACGTGACGACGGCCAGGCCGAAGAACATCATCACCTGGATCAGGCCATCGATCAGGTCGCCCATCAGTTTGGCGAAACCGATCACCCGGACTTTGTACTGGCCCTTGCCCTCCTCCCCGGCCTTGCGCGCAGCGCTGTCACCGGCGAACTCGATCTTGTCGCGCAACTGCTCTTCAAGCATCTGCGAAAAGGCGTGGTAGTCGATGCGCTGACCGCTGGCCGTGGCCTTGTCCAGCAGCGGCACGATGAGCATGCTCGATTTGTAGTCGCTGGCCACTAGACTGCCGACGATACCGGCGCGGGAAATGTTCTGGCGCAGCTGTTCTATTTCTTCCGACTTGCCCTGGTAGGTATCAGGCATCACCGGGCCACCCTGAAAACCTTCCTCGGTGACTTCGGTCCAGCGCACCGCCGGGCTCCACAACGACTTCATCCAGGCGCGGTCAACGCCTTCGGTGACGAACAACTGATCGTTGACCTGATTGAGCACGTCGAGATAAGCGGGGTCGAAAATATCGCCCTGGGTGTTCTCCACCACCACCCGTACCGAGTTGCCCAGACCGCGCAGCGACTGGCGGTTTTCCAGGAAATTCTGAATGTACGGCTGGCTCTGCGGAATCATCTTTTCGAAGCTGGGGCGCAGCTCCAGGCGAGTTGCCGCCATGTAGCCCAACACCACGGTGGCCAGCGCCATTAGTAGCATGAACAACGGACGGTAGTTGAACACCAACCGCTCCAGCCGGTTGCCGGAATGGCGGTCGAAATCCCGCAGATCGCGGATCACCGGCATGGTTTCTTGTTTGGTATGGCCCATGTCTGGGTTCTCGCTCTAAGGGTTCGAGGGCTTATCAACGGACAGCGTCCGTGCACCACGGCTGCCAACCACCACCAGCGCACCGTCGGCGGACTGAGTGGCGCCGGTCACCGGTGTCGGTGCCTGTTGCTGAACCAGATGCAATTGCGCGCCTGCGCCCTGGCTGACCAGCATCTGCCCGCCCTGGGTGAATAAGCGGTAGTTGCCACGGCCATCGACCAGGCCCGCGGTGATGCTGACGCGCAGGCCAGTGTCCAGCGGGGTCCAGCTGAGACCGCCATCGGTGCTGCGCAGCACATTGCCGCGCAAGCCATAGACGAGCGCTTCGCCGGGCTTGCCGAGCACACCGAAGAAACTGCCCTGATAGGGTGTCTGCACGGCGGCGAAGCGCTGTTGGGTGTCATCCCATTTGAGCAGCAGACCCTGCTCTCCAGCGATGTACAGCGCATCGCCAGTGGAGGCGATGGCGTTGAGGTGAAAGCCCTGCGGGTTGTCGGTGCGGTCCTGGAACGGTGTCCAGCTCTGGCCGCCGTCTTCGGTGCGCAAGATCAGGTTGAACACCCCGACCACGTAACCGAGGCGGTCGTTGGCGAACCAGACATCGAGCAACGGTTTGTCGGCGCCCTGCGCCATCAGGCGCTCACCTTCAGCGACCAGCAGTGGCCATTGTTCGTTGCCCGGTTCTGCACTGGCCAACGCGCCGTAATGCTTGACCAGCAAGGCACCGATCTCGCGACCGTCCAGTTGCTTGCGCCAGGTCGCACCGGCGTCGTTGCTGTGCAACACCACGCCGTCACCGCCCACCGCCCAGCCTTGGGTGGCGGAAGGAAAACTCACGGCATTGAGGTCGGCACTGACCGGCACCGCGGCCTGCTGCCAGTGTTTACCGACATCATCGGAATACAGAATGTGGCCACGCTGCCCGACGGCGACCAAGCGGTCGCCGGCGCGGGCCATGCCCGATAGCGGGCTGTTGACGGCCAAGGCGCTGACCCTGGCCGGCAGATCCAGCACGTCGACATAAGCGGACGCCTGGCTCAGGCCCTGCAACGTTACAAGCAAGGCGCCAAGCGCCAACTGCAGATAATTCTTGTACGAACACATACCGCGTCCTCTTCGGAAAACCGCGCCTGGACACACGTCCGTGTGCCTGACGTTCCAACCTGGCGCCCGAAACGATCGGCATGCACCGACCGTCGTGCGGTCCCCTGCCTGGCAGGCAGTGGACTGCACGGACGCTTTGTCACGGTTTGCTTAGCGAATCCCGTTACCGGCCAGGGACTCAGGCGACCACTGCGCCTTGGAGAGCGGATCGATGTACTTGATGCCGCCGTAAGGGCCAACCACACCGTTGATGTTGTAGGAACCACCCACCAGGTCATAAATCATGAAGGGCGTGGAATCCGGGATCTGCTTGTCGTAGCTCTGACTGAGGAATGCGAAAGAGCCACGGTACAGCTGACCACGGGCGTCATATTGGTCAGAAGCCAGAGCGGTCCAGCTGTCTTCATCGAGGTAGAAGCGACGCTTCTGGTAGATGTGCCGGGCGCCGGACTTGAGGTTGCCCTCCACCACCCAGACCCGGTGTTTTTCCCAACGCACGTAATCGGGAGCCAGGTGATTGGCGGTGGTCAGCGATTTGGGGTCCTGGGCGTAGGTCAGCTTGTAGGTGTTGTAAGGGACGATCATTTCCTGCTTGCCCACCAGCTTCCAGTCGTAGCGGTCCAGTGCACCGTTGAACACGAAAACATCGTCGTAGGTGCCCGCGCCAGCGGTGCCAGGGTTAGGCGTGTCGTAAGCCAGGTTCGGTGCCAGCTTGACCCGACGCTGGCCCGGCAAGTATTGCCAGGCGCGGCGCGGTTGCTGCAGCGGGTTGGCGGCGTCCTTGAGCATCACCGCTTCACCGGCCCGGCGCGCAGGGCCGGTGTAGGACAGCTTCATCTGGTAGTACACATCGGCGCTGCTGATCGGCTGCGCGAGGTTTTCGTAGATCGGATAGGAAATGAACGCCAGTCCGGTGGTCGCCAGGCTCGGCACGCCAGCGGAGTCGACGTTCCAGGAGTCGTACTTGGAGTTGATGTTGACGCCCTGGTAACGCAACAGGAAGTTCCACATCGCCTCGTTGCCCGACTGCGGAATCGGGAACGGCACACCGGGCAGTACGTTATCGATGGCCAGGCCACCTTCCAGGGACTTGGCACCTGTGGCGTTTTTCACGCCATTGTCCAGCACCGCCTTGGGCAATGAGACGGTGCGGTGGGTCGGGTAGACATTGACGTGGAAGCTGGGGAAACGCTTGGCCAGTTCCACCGTGGTTGCACTGAGCAAGCCCTTGTACTGATCGACGTTCTTGCCGTCGATTACCAGCAACGGCTTTTCGTTGACGAAAGGATCCGGACGCATGCTGTCACCGGACTTGAAACTGGCCGGCGGCGTGGTCAGGCCACCCTCATAGGCGGGGATGGAGCCGTCGGCGTTTGCGGCCTTTTCAGCCCCGATCAGGGTCAGGCTGCTGCCCAATTTGGCAGCGTCCTGGGTTGAAACAGCGGCCTGTGCCTGGGCGGCAAGGACCAAGGCCAGCGAAGCAGCCAACACGGTTTTTGCGTATTTCATCTTGTTATTCTCCTGCTTGCGTTGAGCAAATCAGTGGTGCATCAAAAAGTGGTTTTCATCGTCAGGTAAACGGCGCCACGATCCTCAGTCGTGGCCCCACCACCGGAGAAGGCCGAGTAGCCGCCGCCGTAACACGCGTAGTTTTCATTGCCGCTAAAGGCATTGGGGGTGGAGCCGTCGCCGCTGCCGGCATTGGCCGCGCCGGTGCTCAGACCGCTGGTGTCGCACTTGTCGGTCTTGCCGAAGGAGTCCACGTACTTCAGGTCGATGAAGTATTTGTTGTACACAACAGCCCCTACGCCCACGGCATAGTTGCCGGTGTCTTTGGCACCGCCACCGGACACCGGTGACACACCGTCAAGGCCGACGTTGATGGACATCGGTGCGTTGAGGTCGACACCGGGAAACACCTGATACCAGGTCGGCGTGAAGTTGACCGCGATGCCCCAGTTGTCCCGGGTCGGCTGGTCGATGCCGCGATAGGTGTCCTTGCCCTTGTAGAGCGCTTCGTTCTTGCTATCGAGCTTGAGCAAGTTGCTGTAGTACAACTCGGCGAGCAGGCTGGCCGAATCGAACACCGGGGTTTTCGGGAAGGTCATCAGGCCGTTGAGCGTCCAGTGCAACGTGTCACCGGTGGCGGCCATGCTGTCGCCCTTCTGCGGGGTGTCATAAACCACACCGGTGGCAGCCGTACGCGCCGGCAACAGGCCAAGACCCGCGCCCAGGCCTAGCGGACTGTTAGTGCTGACAACCGCCGGAATACTGGCCAACGGCATGTTGTGACGAATGTTCAGGTCCGAACCGACGCTCACCCCCCCAACGTCCTTGGACAGGCTCAGGCCAACGATCTTGATGTTGTCGGCATAGGCCATTTGATAGGTGGCGGTGCTCAGCGAGTTGAGCGTGTTGATCACCGCAGGCACTTGCCCTGCCGGCCGGGTGCCATTGGGGTTGGCCGAACTCAGGCCTCTGGCATCCAGCCAGGCTTGCGGCAGGATTTCCGAGGTTTCGCGGTAGTAAACACCGAGGGTGCCATCCAGCCAGGCCGGCGACCACTTGGCCATCACGCCCCAGTCTCCGCGCTTGTCCGGCGTCAGGTCGTGACCGCGACGCACATTGGTCAGCCCGTTGCAGGGCGCCAGACCACAACCCAGCGGACTGCCCGGCACCACGCCATTGGTGTTGCCCAGCAGGAACGACTGCGCGCCGAAGCCGACCAGATCGGAACCGCCATAGTAAGTACCGGCTTCAGGCAGGCGGGCGGCATCCCAATCCAGGAAATACTGAGCGCCCACGGTCAACTCGGGATTGACGGTGAACGACATCGACAACTGGTTACGCGGAACGAACAGTTCCTTGGCTTCGGTACCCGGCGAGGCGGCCAGTTTGGCCAGGTCCAGGCCGGACTGGCCGTAGCTGATCGAGTGCACCGGGTTGAGGATGGTTTCCCCCCAGAACACGTTGTGCTGGCCGGCCTTGGCGCTCAACAGCGACTCCTCGCCCACTTCGGTGCTGTAGAACACGAAGGCATCGAGGATTTCGCCGGATGGACCGGTGTAGTAACGCTGGGCGTAGTTGCTCAGGTGCGGGCTGCCATTGCCGACATTGTCGCCGGTGACCCCGGCCAGGCGCGGATCGTTGGCGACCAGACCCGACCGTGCGTCATTGCCGTTGACGAACGGGTTGGAATTGGAACCGGTGTTCTCGTAGGCCTTGTCGTACCAACTGGCGGCGCTGACGCGAAAGCCCATGTGGTTCTGGTAGACCACATCCATTTCGGTCAACAGGTCGATACGGTTGGTGATGTTGGTCCCGGCCTTACGGAAGTTGTAGTCGCCATCGTTGTTGTTCGGTGTCGCCAACATCCGCTTGTCGGCACTTTCGGTGCGTACGCCGTAGTTGTACTTCACGGTGTTATCAACACGCACGGTCCAGTCCGGATTACCTGCCTCGAATTCGACCGCCTGCGCGACCGGCATGGCTGCGACCAGAATGGCCGAGGCCAATAAGGTGTATCGCGAGGGTGCGAAGCCGTGACTCTTATTGTTATGCATTGCGTTGTCTCTCCGCCTTTTTGTATTTGTTTTAAGCGCAGCCGCCCTCGCGCAACCCTTGTTTCAGGGGTTTGCGTTTTTCAGGAGTGAGGGCAAATACCGGATGGCTGGGGCCAACCGGCGCCTGAACTAGCGATCCAGCTCCAGGATGAGTGCTTCGGCTTGCGGCCAGTGGCCAAACCCTGCTGCCGGATTGAGATGACCCACCTCGCCCAGGTTGAGCAGTTCACTGCCCCAGCCTTCTGCCAGGCGAGTGGCGGTATCCAGGCTGGCGAGGTGGTCGTTGGTACTGACGGCCACCAGACTGCGGAACGGCAGTGGCCCTTTTGGTAGAGGATTCCAACCCTGGGTACGCAGGGTTTCAGCGGACGGGTAGCCTTGTGGCCAATGAGCATCGAGGTCCGGAGGCGTGGCCAGCAGCGCGCCCTTGATCGGCCAACTGTGCTGCGCCGCCCAGTGCGCGACCATCAGCACACCGGCGCTGTGAGCGACCAGAATCACCGGCCCGTCGATCTGCTCCAGCGCGTGCTGGATCGCTTCGACCCGCTTGGCGCAATCGAGCTTGTCGGTTTCCAGCGGCGGTACACTGCGCACTTTGCAGAGCCTTGCCTCAAGCAACGTTTGCCAATGCTCGGCAACGTGCTCACGCAGACCCGGTACGATCAGAACGGTTGCGGCAGTTTGCAGTTTGTCCACTTTCAACACCTTCGCTTTCTCGATGACTCGACTGGCTCTATCGCCAGGGGCTTTTTGTAGGACTGACATTAAAGAGCGCCCACCCAAGGCGCTTTTCATTGGACGTCAGGCACTTTTCTTTTCATGACAGATTTGCCGAGGCTGGCGTGCCCCGACCATTGGTCGAAAAGCCCCGCAGCTTCTCTGTGGGTCACTGTAATCAATGGGTGAGCGTCGATTGCTCGACAACAACGCAGGGGCTTCTGGACAGAATTGGGCGAGCGCCCTCGACAACGTCACAACTGTTCAATTGCTGATGTGCTGGATATAGTCGCCACGCTCACCCGAATCGCAACTGGCCCAGGAAAGACCTTCGCATGCCCAAGCTTGTTCGCGCCGCTGTCTTGACCAACTACCTGGAGGTCACCCAATACCTGGGGTTCAACCCACGTGATGTGCTGGCCGGCGTCGGCCTGAGTAAAGCGCTGCTGCAAGCGCCCGAACACCGCATCCCCATTGATGCCGCCGTACGCCTGCTGGAAGATTCGGCCGCCGCCAGTGGCTGCCAGAGCTTCGGCCTGAGCATGGCCGAGTCGCGTCAGCTTTCGGACTTCGGCGTGGTCAGCCTGCTGCTCAGCCACCAGCGAACGCTGCGAGATGCCTTGCAGGTCGTGGTGCATTACCGTCATCTGATGAACGACTCATTGGCCATCTTCATTGAAGAGGCCGGCAAGATGGTGATCATTCGCGAAGAGGTGGTCACCGAATCGCCGATGCCCAGCCGGCAAGCCACCGAACTGGCCATCGGCGTGATGTTCCGCCTGTGCGCCGCGCTGCTCGGCAGCCACTGGCACCCTTACAGCGTCAACTTCACGCACCAGCCTCCCGACAACCTGCAACTGCATCGGCGCCTGTTCGGTTGCAAGCTGGAATTCGGCAGCGAGTTCAATGGCATTGTCTGCTCCGACGCCAGCCTCGACGTGACCAACCCCAATGCCGACCCGGCCATGGCCCGCTACGCCCAGAGCTACCTCGACTCGCTGCTCAGCCACGAAGGTCCTTCGATGCTGTTCGAGGTGCGCAAAGCCATCTATCTGCTGCTGCCGATGGGACGCGCCACCATCGAGCAGATCGCCCAGACCCAGGGCATGAACGTACGCACCCTGCAACGTCGCCTGAAAGACGACGGCTGCGCCTTCAACGACCTGATCAACGACGTGCGCCGCGATCTGGTGTTGCGCTACCTGGAAAACCCGAATTACTCGTTGGGCCGAATCGCCGACATGCTCGGCTACTCCATGGCGAGTTCTTTCACCCGCTGGTTCATCACCCAGTTCGGCATGCCGCCCGCCGCATGGCGCAGCGCACAAAAGCACCCCGTCAAAGCACCGTCGGACCTGAGCACCCTGCCCGGCTCCAGCGACTCCTGAAGCGGACGCAGGACAGGCAAAAAAAAACGGCGACTGCTGGCACAGTCGCCGTAAAAGAACCGGTGTTTATGACACACCGGCCGAGGAGTCCCTCTGCAATGTGGAACCAGGTCCGGCTGTAGCAGCTGTCGAGCTTGCGAGGCTGCGATCGGCTGCGAAGCAGTCGTGAATCCGGCTGACGCGGTTTGCCTGATGCACCGCAGGTTCTGGTTTTACGACTGCTTCGCAGCCGATCGCAGCCTCGCAAGCTCGACAGCTCCTACGGGATAGCATTACGGCTGCCAGTATTTTTTAACGGGCTTAAAGACCCCAGCGCAGCAACAGCAGCACCAGCACGACAAGGAACACCGTCTCCCCCACCATCAACAGGATCGGCTTGATGCCCACCGCCGCCAGCTCCTTGAGCTGGGTTTTCATGCCCAGGGCGCTGATGGAAACCACCAGGAACCAGCGCGACAAGTCATTGACCGATCCCTGCACCACCGGGGCTATCCAGCCGGTGCTGTTGATACAGGCCAGAATCAGAAACCCGACGGCGAACCATGGCAGCAGCGGCGGTCGTTTGCCGGCCGGGTCGGCGCCTTGCATGCGGGTAATCATCGCGGCGCAGACGATCACTGGCAGCAGCATGGCAACCCGCATCAGCTTGATCACCGTGGCCGTATCGCCGGTCTCGGTCGACATGCTGTAACCGGCGCCGACCACCTGGGCGACATCGTGGATGGTCGCCCCCAGGAACACGCCCGCCACTTGCGGCGACAACGACAGCCAGTTGGCAATCATCGGGTACACAATCATCGCCAGGGTCGACAGCGCCGACACCCCGATCACCGTGAACAACGTTGCGCGTTCTTTCTGCGGATGGTTCGGCAATGCCGCCGCCAGCGCCAACGCCGCCGACGCACCACAAATCGCAGTGGCCCCGCCCGTCAGCATGCCGAACAAGCGTTGAAACCCCAGCGCCTTGGCCGCAATCACCGAGACGCCGATCGTCACCACCACCACAATCACCACCAGCGCCACAGGCTTCCAGCCCAGCGCGGCAATCTGTTCGAGCGTGATGCGCATGCCCAGCAACGCCACGCCAATGCGCAACACCGTACGTGCCGTGAATTCGATGCCAGCCTTGCAGGCGCCATCACCGGCCAGGAAGTTCAGCGCCATGCCCAACAGCAAGGCAAACAGCATCACCGGCGCGCCGTAATGCTCGGACAAAAAGGACGCGGCCGCCGCCACGATCAGACTGACGACAAAACCCGGCGCCAATTCGCGCGTTCGGCTGTGGATACGGGTGAGAGCGATAGTGCTCATGGCACGGACTCCTCGGGAACGATGACGATGAATACCTGGCCGTCAATGATCTCGACGGGGTAGTTGGCGACTTTTAGCTGGGTTGAATTGAGCAAGTAACCGCTGCGCAGATCGAAGCGCAGGCCATGGGCGCAGCACTGAATCACCCGCCCCTCAAGACGCCCGCCACACAGCGAGGCGCCCTGATGCGGGCAACTGTCGTCGATGGCGAACAAGTCACCTTCAACGTTGAATAACGCCAGGCTTTTGCCATCGAATTCGAACAGCGCACGACCGCCTGCCTGCGGGAGTTTTCCGGCAGGCACGGGAATACGAAGACTCATGCCGATTGCTGCTTGCGAGTACTTTCTTTCAGTGCCTGGCTCATGGCCCCGAGCAATGCCACTGCAGGTTGCGCGCCCACCACCGTCATGCGGCGGTCGAACTGAAAGCTCGGCACGCCACTGCTCGCCCCGAGTGACCCAGCAAATGGAGTGGCGTCACCCATCAGGCAGTCGGCCAAGGCCTCGACATCAATGCCGCAGGAGCGGGCAATCGCGAGCAAGGTCTCACGGCAACCCAGGTCTTCGCCCTTCTGGAAATAAGCGGCGAACAGGCGCTCGAGCAAGATGTCACGCTGGGCAACATTGCCTAGCTCGCAGGCACGCTCGAAGAAACGATGAGCGTCTGCGGTGTTAGGCATTGTCGCGATGCGGCTCAAGTCAATGGTCAATCCGACCGCAGCAGCAGCCTGCTGTACCTGGGCCTGGCGCATGGCCACGGCGTCGGCATTGCCCAGACGCTTGCGATAGAAGTCGGCGAAGGGCTCACCTTGTACCGGCAACTGAGGCAGCAACTGCACGCCATGCCACACCGTGGTGATCTGCACATCCGGGTGGCGACTGCGAAACTGTACCTGCGCATGCTCCAGTTGACGCTTGCCGATCAGGCACCACGGGCAGATGAAATCGAAAAACACATCAATACGTAAACGAACACTCACAACTTCACCTCTAACGCCGCTTTGCCAATCGAATCGAGAACTTGCTCGCCCTTAAGCCGGGCAATGTCCTTGTGGTAATGACACTTGGCATAAAAGAACACGGCCGCAGCCGCGATGCTGACCAGTGGCACCAGCTGAAAAGCAGACTGCAAGCCGATAAGGTCGGACACCCTGCCGGTGATGAACGGCCCAGGCGCCAGCCCCAGCATGTTGTTGGCCAGGGTCAGCGTGGCGAAGGCCGTGCCATGGACCGAGTAATGGGTCAGGTTGGCAACCATGGCTCCACAAGGGCCGGTCGTGCCGGCGGCAATCAACATGCCCAGGCAGATCAGCACCAATTGCCCAGGCCCCGCCGGCAGCGCGAACGCCGCCGACAGCAGCAGGCAACTGCCCAGGCAATAGGCGATGGCCAAAGCGACTTTGCGCTCCGGCGAATGGCGGCACAGTCGATCACTGAGCATGCCGCACAGGATCATCCCCGCACCGCTGCACAGCACGATGATCGCGGCGAGGCCACCTGCCTTGTCGGTGGCCATGTCGTAATAACGATTGAGGTAACTGGGCATCCACACAATGACGGTGCCGCCGACGAACAGTTGCAAGCCACTGCCGATGTAGGCCGCGATCACCGAGCGGCTGGAAAACAGCGTACGCAACGGACGCTTGACCGCGGCAGCCGTCTTGTTCGCCGCCTGAGCGGCACGTTGCGGCGCAATGCGTGCTTCCTTGACGATGACCGGGTAAAGCACCGCCAGCAGCAGGCCAAACAGCGCCATGCCGGCAAACGACCAGCGCCAGCCAAGCTTGGCGGCGATTGCACCACCCAGCGCCATCCCTAACACCGAACCGAACATGCCACCCGCCATGAACGCACTGGCAAGCGTTGCACGCATGTGTTTGGGAAACACCGAGATCACCACGGCGATGCCGACGCTGCCGTACGCCGCTTCACCGACGCCGACCATGAACCGTGCAATGAACATCTGCTGGTAGTCCTGCGCCAATGCGCAGCCCAGCGTCGCCAGGCTCCACAGCAAAGCCATCAGCGCCAGGCTTTTTACCCGGCCGAAGCGATCCGCCAGCAATGACAGGGGAATGGTCAGCAGCCCCACCATCAGGGCGACAATGCCACTGAGCAGGCCGAGCTGGCCGTCGCTCAGGGCCCATTCGCCCTTGAGCATCGGGAACACCGCGTTCAGCACCTGACGCGACATGTAATCGGAAATCAACAAACCGAACGTCAGCGCAAAGACGATCCAGGCGTACTTGCGCGCAACGCCGACGCCACTGCAGTCATCATCGTCTGCGGCGATTGGGTGAAAGGCCATTCAGCCTCCTCAAAGCTTCGTTTTATTGTTGTTATCAAGCGTGTTGCAGTGCAGCGAGCGGGAGGCCATTGCCCCCCGCTTCGTCTGCCGATCAGCCGCGTTGTGGCACACCTTTCTGCCCGGCCTTGCGGTTGGGGGCCATGCCATTGGCCAACAGGGTTTCTTCGATGCTTTGGTACTGCACACCGATGCGGTAGATCTCACGGGCTTCTTTACCCGTGGCGATTTCGCGACCCAGTTCATGGGCGATGCGTACGGTTTGCTTGATCTGCGCAACCGAGCCGAAACGATCGCCCTTGTGATCAATGATAGTGTCTTCATTGCCCACACGCGGGTGCATACCCATGGCCATCGCCATGGTGTTGAACGGCATGACGTTTTTGAGCAGCGACTCGGAGGTCAATGTGCAACCGTCTGGCGCGCGATGGATGAAGTTGAAAAAGTTGAACGGATTGGGGCCATCGAAACCGCCGCCGATGCCGATCCAGGTCAGGTTCAACGGGCCCTTGTAGACACCCTTGCGCACCAGACGCTCGAGGGTTTCCATGGCATGCATGCCGGTCAGCTGGAAATGCGGCTGGATGCCGTTGTCCATCAGACGCTTGAGGTGCTCGGCGACCCAGGCCGGGCCGGCCGGTACGGTCATTTCGCTGTACGCCGCCTGATAGGCAGGATTGGCCAGGGATGTGCCTTCCAGATATTCCGGATACAGCAGCTCCATGATGTTCATCTGGGTGGTGTTGATGGCCACCGTGACCTGATCCGGTTTTGGCGTCAGCTCGGCCAGCATGTGCCGGGTATCGTCAGACAGCCACTTGGCGGCTTCACCATCGCTTTCCGGCGCGAAGGAAATCGAACCACCGACCTGGATGATCATGTCCGGCACGGCTTCACGCACACCGGCGATCAATTCGTTGAACTTGGACAGACGCTTGGAACCCTTGCCGTCCAGTTCACGCACGTGCAGGTGCAATACCGTTGCACCCGCCTCATAACACTCAACCGCCTTCTGCACCTGCTCGTCCATGGTCAGCGGGATGTCTTCAGGGAAATCTTCCGGCATCCACTCGGGGCCATACGGGGCCACGGTGATCACCACCTTTTCCATGTTTTCCGGGTGCAGGGAATCGTCGAAGAATTGCATGAGTTACTCCTATTCTTATGATTGTTCCGCCCACCCGGGATCGTGCCGGGCAGGCGTGTTTACGAGTGCGAATGCAGTTGCGGTCGATCAGTAAGTCTTGTCGCCGATGATGCCGGCGCGTTCCATCTTGCGATGGCACGGCGGGTAATCCATGACGGCGTAGTGCTGGGTACTGCGGTTGTCCCAGATGGCGATGCTGTTGGGTTTCCAGCGCCAGCGCACCTGATACTCGGGGATGTAGGCCTGGCTGATCAGGTAGCGCAACAGCTCACTTGCGCCCGGATTGGCGTCCTGGCCGAAGCGCACCCGCTCGGGGGTGTGGTAGTTGCTCAAGTGCGTCGTGAAGGCGTTGACGAACAGCACCTTTTCCCCGGTTTCCGGGTGGGTGCGCACCACCGGGTGCTCGGCATCCGGATACATCGCCTTGAGCGCCAGACGCTTTTCGATCGGCATGGCGGCACCGAAACTCGCTTCGATGCTATGGCGCGCGCGCAGGTCGGCGATCTTCACCTTCACGTCTTCGGGCAAGCGCGCATAGGCCTCGACCATGTTGGCCCACATGGTGTCGCCGCCTACCGGAGGGCACTCTACGCAACGCAGCACACAGCCCATCGGTGGCGCCTCGCGCCAGGTCGCGTCGGTGTGCCAGGCGTTTTCGTAGCGGTCCATCGGCTGGTCCGGATTCTTGTAGATGCGCACCAGCCCTGGATGATCCGGATCACTGCCGGCCACCGGATGATCCTCCAGTTCGCCAAAGCGTCGGGCGAAGGCCACATGCTCGTCGCGTGTGATGTCCTGATCACGCAGGAACACCACCCGATGCTTGAGCAACTGAGCACGAATCTCGGCAAAAAGACCGTCGTCATGGACTGCATCGGCGAGGTTGACGCCCACCAGTTCCGCGCCAATGTTGCAGGTCAATTGTTCGACTTTCATGGCAGACAACTCCCTTAAATGACGAAAATCGATGAGCCCGTGGTTTTGCGTGATTCCAGGTCGCGATGGGCCTGCACGGCATCCTGCAAAGCATAGTGCTGGTTGATCTCGATCTTGATTCGACCGCTGCCAACATGGTCGAACAACTCGCCCGCCAACGCGGCTTTTTCCGCCGGATCGGCGATGTAATCGGCCAGGGCCGGACGGGTCAGGAACAGTGAACCTTTCATCGCCAGCAGTACCGGATCGAAAGCCGGGATCGGGCCGGATGCCGTGCCGACACAGACCATCAGGCCGCGACGCTTGAGCGAGTCCAGGGAGCCCATGAAGGTGTTCTTGCCGACACTGTCGAACACCACGTTGACCCCCACGCCATCCGTCAGCTCGCGAACGCGCTGGGCGACGTCTTCATGGCTGTAGTTGATGACATGCTCGCAGCCATGGGCCAGGGCGATTTCACCTTTGGCCTCGGTGGACACGGTGCCAATGACGTTCAGACCGAGCAGCTTGGCCCACTGTGAAACAATCAGGCCCACGCCACCGGCAGCGGCGTGCAGCAGAATGCTGTCGCCGGGCTTGAAGTCGTAAATGCGTCGCATCAGGTACGAGGACGTCAAGCCGCGCATGGTCATGGCTGCGGCGGTCTCGAAACTGATGGTTTCCGGCAGCTTGATCAGCGGCGCGGCCGGGATCAGACGCTCGGTGCTGTAGGCGCCCAATGTATTGAGAAAACCGGTGTAGGTGACGCGATCACCGACTTGTACGTTGGTCACCCCTGCGCCGATGGCCTGGACCACACCGGACGCTTCAACCCCCATGCCGTTGGGCATCGGGATCGGGTAAGTGCCATTGCGAAAGTAGGTGTCGGCATAGTTCAGGCCCACCGCCACATGACGAAGACGAACCTGGCCTGGACCGGGATCGCCGACTTCGACCTCTTCATAACGAAGGACTTCGGGACCACCGGTTTCGTAGAAGCGTACGGCTTTGGCCATTTTTTCTTATTCTCCAGTCTCAAGTTGGGCTGCTGCGTCGAATTGCGCTGATTGGACTGTAGGACGCCGTCTGGTGAGTCGCTTCTCATCAGACGACAATGGCTTTTCATTTCATGACAGTGAGCACTGCATCAACAGCTGCCATGGATGACTTATCCAGTGCCTCTCGATACCCTGCGGGTACCTGATGGTGTTCCAGGTCAAACCACCTCCCTCCAGACGAGCATGTAATGAAATCCCCTGCAGGTTTGCTGCTGTCGGCTATCGAGCTGGACCGTGCCAGCGCCATCCCCCTGTACCGCCAACTCTATTTGCAGATTCGCAAACAGATTCTCAGCGGAAAGATGCAAGGGGGCGTGCGCCTGCCGTCGACGCGGACCCTGAGCAAGGAATTGGCGCTGTCGCGGATCACCATTCTCAATGCATTCGATCAGCTGATTGCCGAAGGTTTCCTGGCCTCGCGCACTGGGGCCGGTACCTATGTCGGCGATGAGTGGGAGAGCCGAGGGATTGCCGACGAAGAGCAGCGCCAGCCACCGCGCCTGTCCGACCTGAGCCAATCCATGCTGTCGCTGCGCAGCAGTCACTTTCGCGGGGTTTCCTATACCGATTGGGATCCTGCGACCCCCACCTCATTCCTGCCCAGCCACAGTACCTACGACGCGTTCCCCCTCGCGGTGTGGCGGCGCTTGATGAACCGCCACCTGCTCAAGCCGACCAAGGCCATGCTTGGCTATGGCGAACTGCAAGGGTTACAGGCCTTGCGCGCGGCGATTGCCGAGTACGTTTTTGATGCCCGTGGCATCGATTGCAGCGCCGAGCAGGTGGTGATCGTTTCAGGGGCCCAGCAAGCCTTCAACCTGTTGGGCATGCTATTGCTCAATCCGCAGGACAGCGTATGGATGGAAGACCCGGGACACATCGCGGCGCGCATTGCGTTGCAGGCCCAAGGGGCTCAGGTGGTCCCGTTGCGGATCGATGAACAAGGAATTGATATTCAGCAAGGCCTGGCCGAGTGCCCTGACGCCCGACTGGTGTTCACCACGCCATCTCGCCAGCATCCCTTGGGCGTGACCATGAGTTATGCGCGGCGCCAGGCACTCATCGACTGGGCCGCGCAGTATCAGAGCTGGATCATCGAGGACGATTGCGACAGTGAATTTCGCTACAGCGGCCGCCTCCTCCCCGCGCTCTACGCCATGGACCGGATGGCGCGAGTGATCTACGTCGGCACCTTCAGCAAAGTGCTCTTCCCCTCGCTAAGACTGGGTTACGTGATACTGCCGCAAGCCCTGATCGAACCCTTCTGTACCCTGCGCGCGGTCATGGATCGCAGCCCGCCCACGCTGCTCCAGGCGACGACGGCGGACTTCATGCGCGAAGGCCACTTCCTCGGCCATATTCGCCGCATGCGTGCGCTGTATCAGGCTCGCCAGCAAGCACTGCTCGAGCAACTTCAGCAACAGCTGGGCGGCTTCTTCAATATCACTCCGGTGGAAGCCGGCATGCACCTGATCGCCTGGCTGCCACCCACGCTTGATGACGACGCCATCGCCAGGGAACTGGCCCGGCACAACATCCACACCTATGCCCTGAGCGACTACTGCCTCGAGCATGTCCTGCCACCTGCCCTGCTCATCGGTTTCGCCGGTACGCCTGAGGGCCAGGCGCAGGAACGCGTCGCAGCGCTCGCCCGGGCCTTGAGCAAAATGGGGTACCTGCAGGCCACTTGAAGCTAGGCAAGTGGTCTTATGATTTAACTGATAATGGATCTATCGAGAGTTCCTGACTGGCGCGATAAAGGCTGCGCCGGTAGACCCGGCGTCTGACCAGGAACGACTCGAATGAACAATAAGATCCAAGAGCGATTCAATGCCTTGCTCAGCCACAAGGCTGCCGAGGCAGGAACACCTCCCCTACTGACTGAAGCACTGGCCCGCCAACTGCTCGACCGCCTTGGGCAGATGCGCTTGTTTGCCCATGCCTATCCCTTGCTGACCAACCTCACCCATGGCCGTGTCACGCCAGCCGATTTGCTGGACTTCGCCTATCGCCACGAGTTGCAGGGTCTGAGCCTGCACTTGCTCGACGGCGAAGAAAACAGCCTGAGCCAAATGACGCCCGCACAGTTGCAAGCGTTTGCCGACAAGGCCAATGCGCTCGCACTGGATGTGCACCTGGAAATCAGCAGCACGCTGAAAAAAGATGTCGATCAAGTGATCGCCATCGCCAAGGCGCTTGGGGTTCGCAACATCCGCGTTTACTCACGCTACGAGGGGACGCTGTCCCGGGTCATGGACGTGATCGAGTCAGACCTGCACTACCTTGCGCAGCAGGCAGATGAGCACGACCTGTTCTTCGACTTCGAGCAGCATGAGGAACTCAAGAGCGCCGAGATCGCGCAACTCCTGAGCCGGCTAAACCACCCACGGCTGCATGCCTTGTTCGACTTCGGCAACATGATCAACGCCTGCGAACAGCCCCTGCCGGCACTGCGCACCCTGGCGCCGCACATACGCCAGACCCACCTCAAGGGTGTGCGCATCGTCCCCGAGCACAACGGCTTCGGCCATTACGGCGTGCTGCAGGGCAGCGACGAAGACGATCTGCCAAGCGCCCGCATGCTGTTCGAACTGTTGATGCTCGGCGACGCAACCCCGCAAGTGATCGCGTTCATCCTTGAGCAGGAAAATCACTACGTCGCCCCGGCGTTCCGCCAGACCTTTGAGGCTGCCGATCCATTCATTGCGTACCGGGAAATGAGTGACACCCCCCTCCCGGACGGCTACTCGCTCGAACGAATGCTCGCCGACGAACACCGTTGGGCGAACAACCAGGTCGCTTATGTACGAGGCCTGCTGGCCGAGTTCCGAACCCTGGCCGAGTTGACCCTGGCCAACCACGAAAGCGCCTGAACCTGACGTTACTACCCAATTACGCCTGGAGAACAATAATGACAACTCGTGACAAGGCCAAATGGCTCAGATTCCTTATTCTCATCCTCGGTGGTGGCACCATCTACAAGCTGGCGAACCTCAAGGACGCCTTCTATGTACCCATGCAAGAATTCATGGGCTTGAGCCACACTGAAATCGGCCTGCTGCTGAGCGCCAACGCCATCATCGCCACCGCACTGTTTGTCGTCGGCGGCATGCTCGCCGACCGCTACGACACGCGCAAAATGATTCCCATCGGCCTGATCGGTACCGGCGGCCTGGGGCTGTATCTGGCGACCTTTCCGCCCTTCAGCAATCTGCTGATCGTATTCAGCCTGCTGGCCGTCTGCGCCGATTGCTTCTTTTGGCCCTCGCTGCTCAAAGCCATCCGCAACCTGGGTGACGATCAGGAACAGGGTCGCTTGTTTGGACTGTTGGAAGGTGGGCGTGGCGTCATTGATACCTTGGTCGCCTTTTCTGCACTGGGCGTTTTCGTCGCCATGGGCTCTGGTGAAACCGGGCTGAAATCGGCCATCCTCTTCTACTCGGTCATCGACATTCTGGCCGGAACCCTGACCTGGTTCTTGCTCAAGGGCGGCAGCGCACAGTCGATTGCCAAGCCGAAGAACGGTTTGGCGAACCTGCTCGAAGCCATCAAGGTGCCGGGTATCTGGCTGGTCAGCCTCAACGTGTTCATGGTCTACATCGTCTACTGTGGCCTGACCTATTTCATTCCCTACCTCAAGGAAATGTACGGGCTGCCCGTGGCACTGGTGGGCGCCTACGGCATCATCAATCAGTACTTCCTCAAAATCCTCGGTGGCCCCGCCGGCGGGTTCATTGCCGACAAGCAATTCAAGAGCACCAGCCGCTATCTGAAATGGGCATTCCTGGCCTTGCTGCCGCTGATGGGCGTCATCCTGCTGATCCCGAAAAGCCCGAGCTTTATCTACGCAGGCATGGCCGCCACACTGTCCTTCGCGCTGATTGTGTTTTCCATGCGCGGCGTGTTCTGGGCGCCCATGGGTGAAGTCGGCATCCCTTCGCACATCACCGGGTCAGCCTTCGGTATCGGCTGCCTGATCGGCTACGCACCCGGCATGTTCGCTTATGTCATCTACGGCGCAATCCTCGACCATTTCCCGGGTCAGCAAGGCTACAACTATGTCTTCAGCTTGATGAGCCTGTTGGCCATTGTTGGATTCATGGTGTCCAGCGTGTTGTATAGGAGCGTGCGGAATAAATCAGTGGCAATGGGTGGGGTGGGTGCGGTGCAAAGCTGATCGGGATCGCCCTCATTGAACAGGCCAAGGCCTTTCGGTGGAGCGCTCACCTTGGACTTGAAATCGTTGAGGGTTGCGACTATCAGTGAGGTTCAATCCTTCGAGGGCAATAACATGCCAACGACTGAAGAATCGATAATTGCAGCAGCAAGGCTGCGCGCCGCATATCGGGGAGAAAACGAGGCGCTGGCTGCGGCTTCAGCGCTCGAGGCCCTGGCAGTGCTGAAAAAAACTTTGAAGGGAGATAAATACCAAGAGGCGCTCGAAAGACTGTATCTCGAGTATTCAACCTCTTGATCCACCTGTGCCGCCGTAGCGGCGGCACATTTGTTCACTTATTGAGGACAGTTTGAACTCGCATCACCTCGAAAGACCGCAAGGGCAGCACCGCAGAAACGAGAAGGAACAACTGACCAAGCTTCACTTGCTGCCTGTACGTGACCACTCATCTCCCCTGACGCCCGCTGCACTGGCGACTATCAGCGCCACTACACAGGCAACCAACAAGAACAGAGCAAAAGCACCCATCACATGCAAGTAAGGCAGTACGTGATTCCACGCTCGAGCTACCCCCAGGAAAGCAGCAAATAGCCAGCTGCTCATAGAGAGAGCGCCCAAGAGAGCGAGGCGAGTGCGGCCGGAGTTGCGTAACAAGACAAAAGGGGCCTTCTGCAACAGCGGGAAACCGATCCGATGCAACAACGCGCCATTGAGGCTAAGCAGCACGACAATACTCACCTTGGCCCAGAGCTTTTGATTGAGCAGATACGCGCTCCCCTCATAGAGGTAACCCTGGAGCACCAGTAGCAAGCCACTTCCCCAAAGAGCCAATAACGCGAGCGTGACGATTTTTTGGGTCTCTTCGAGGTACTCACGCTGCACCTCACTCAACACATCCTTGCGCCAGCTCCATAGCTTTTGATCCGCCTGTAACACCCTCCCCAGAGCAATACAGGTGGCAATCAGATGACCGTACACGAGTAGCATTTTGAGCATTACCTTGACCTTATTTTTATATGGGCAATGCACTCCCTCGCACCCTTGATATGAAACTAAATAATACAGATTCATATTTGTATCAACAAGTTACACAATCAGCCATCCATCTGGAAGCGGGTGTTTTTGCTGGTTTTTTTTCCTTAGCCCGGCGCTTGCGGAGCTGACGAGTCTGCTTGGTTAACGTCAGCAAGCCGCCGGGTGGGGGCAATGTGATCTGGCTGAAGCGATTCGCCAAGCATCCAACGAACCACCTGGCACTGGAGCCGGTGAGGCAACTTTCTGATTCGAATCGTCTCGATCAATTGTTGTGCTCTAATATTCGAGAGCTCGCTTGGAAAGGGTTCGACTTTGAGACCATGAGCCGATTGCATGAACATGGTTTTATCAGTAATCCGGTGAACAAGAACAAATCGATTTGGTTGACGGCTGAAGGGCTGGAGTGAGGTCGGCAGATAGCCGACCGGTTGTTTGGGGTAAGAACTCAAGTGGAGCATGTATCCGACTCGGATACCTGATGTCATACCACTGCCATACGGCATGTGGGGTTTATGGATCGCATACAAGCCTATTACACCAACACCTTACTTATCCCATCTGCACTCATGATGGATCAGATGAGTAAATAAGCTCAGCCTCCGCTCCACTACTGTGCAGCATCGACATCTGTCGATGCTGCACACGGATAAAAGGTGGGGGAAACTCACAAATGAAAAAGGCCGGGGCTTTCGCTACCGACCGAGATCATTGAAAAATATGACCGGGGCGGAGTTATGGTGAGCGAGTCCGAGCACGCCTAGCACTTTTACCTCGACCGTTGTTAGGCTTGACCATATCCACCTCCATACAGAGCCGAGTGCCGAACCTGGCAAGGAAATTAACCACCAAACTCAACAATCAAAGTCTAGACCTATCCGGTGAATTACACACTGAGCATAGCTCTACTTTCTTTACACGAGAGTGGTTACACCTCCGGCCCTCTATAAATACATCCACTTGTACATGTCTCGTGAATACGTACTGCGGATAGTTCGGGAAGTAATGGCTTCAGCTCCTGCCAAACCCAAACAGCTAAAACCTCGCTCGTCGGATTTTCCAGTCCGGGAATTTCATTAAGATAATTGTGATCTAAGCGTTCATACAGAGGCGCGAAAATTTCCTTTATCTCGGAAAAATCCCTGACCCAACCCGACGTCCTATCGACAGGGCCATCAATATAAATTGCAATACGAAAGGAGTGACCATGCAGACGCCCACATTTGTGCCCTTCTGGAACATTGGGCAGTCGATGAGCGGCCTCAAAAACGAACTCTTTAAAAATCTCCACAGATCCCTCCCGTATCTCACGCGACAAAAAACAAAATAGCTAGACTAAACCTTCCAAGACTCAAGGTCGACGCATAACGTTTCAAACAAAAACTCTACAACTTTGGCTCGCCCCTCACCCAGCGCTGATGCAATGGTGATCACGGAAACCAAAATGGAGTTAACCGTGTGCAAGTCGGTTATATCACTCAGACAATTCAATATTTCCTCGAATTTCCCCAGCATAGCGGTTTGGGAAAAATTTAATGCCTGCACCACATGGGTAGATGGCGTCAGGTAGAGAATATTCGCACGCGTCCGCAAACCGTAGGCTTCAGTCAGCATGCCATAACCTTCCGAAGGGAAAGCTTCGTCCTGCCCTGCAAGCCTCCTCAATGCCTCCTGAAAAGCCATGGATAGATGAAGAATGACTTCTGAGAACTCTTTTACACTGGCGTCACTGGCCAGGGCTGGAGACAGATTCGAGGAAACCAAAGTAGTCATAATGCCTCCTAAATATTAGTAATGAGCACCAGTTAGCTAGGTACGAGTTCCGAACTTCGAACCACCCTGGTCAAATGATCAGTCAAAAGATGAATATCGCCATGTAAATTCTGAACTCCATTCCATGGCCGATTACCTGTTTTAAAGGACCACTCTCCCGAATCGAGCGTCCAAGCTGTATATCCTTGGAGCTTTCTAAGGCCTAACTTGAATACTGGGGCCAGTGGCGCTCCTGTGGCACACAGTTGCTCCATGACGAACCCCATGGAAATAATCCCCGCGCTATGGACCAGACGAGAGCTTTTAGGTGTATGACCATGCCAAGCATTTCCAAACACTTCCTGGACGGCCTGGAAAAACTCACTGATAGCCAAGAAACACCGATCCTCACCTCCTGACAACTCAATCACCTCCCGACAGTAACCGTCGGATAGGGAATTCATTACCAGTTTCTGGAGCGACGTATCACCGATGACCCCTGAGGGGTTGGTATGCTGCTTAATCTGTCCTTGCAAAGAAGATCGATCGTCATAATTCAACATTTCCACGATGCGGGCTGCGCGGGCGCGGGAAGTCATTCTGAATGGAAGGCCGCTGACAGACGGGAGCAGTTCATATACCAGCGACTTCGGTAATGGACTGGTGTTGTTGACGAGAATGAATTGCCGGCGAAGCTCTTCCTGATTTTCACACACAAGAGCAGACACCAGTAGCTGGAACGAACTCCCCTCGAGCCCAGCTAACGCAGATAGGCGCTGCTGACCATCCACAACGAACCCAGGAGGGCCGGATGAAATATCCACCTCAATTTCTGCATAGGCTCCATTTCCTTCCACCACCCGGACTCCACTGGTAAACGCTAACACCACAGCATTGGGCATTACCGCATCGGGACGGGAGAGGTAGTCGCGGATCTCTCGTATGTGCTTGGACACCTGTGGCCGTTGAAAGCCATGAAGGGCGCCACGATCATCACGCTTGACTCGGTCGATGCTAGCGATCGCCAAAATCTGCTCAACGGTAGCCGCAAACGATACCACTTGGTGGGTTGGGCTCTGTAACGCCTTGATTGCGCTGAACTTAAGCAATGAGTCTCTTCCTTCATCAAACGGCCCCCCAGAAAGAGGGGTAGCAGCAGTATTGAGGCTCTTATACCAACCCTTCCGCATAAAAACTAGCCTAAGCGCATTGGCCCATACAGTTATTAAATGGTAAATTGTCAGCCTCAGATAAATGCAACACCCGTCAAAACAGGCCTACAGTTTTCCCATGAGAACCGTCATCATCACCAACTGCACCAATCGAAAACGTCTCGACGGCCTACCGCCGGTGGTGCTGAACGACGAGTGTTATTCATCGATTGCAGCCATGGCAAAGGCGTGGAAGGGGCAAATAGACGAACGTCCCACCACTCTGATGGCATCTTCACTTTACGTGGGCAGAAGCGTTTCTGACGCGAGGCGCGTAGCAACGAAGTTGAACGCGAAGCTAATGTTTGCGTCGACCGGCTTAGGGTTGATTGAAGGCGATCAGAGATGTCCACCCTACAACCTGACGGTGGCTCAGGATCCGAATTCTATCATCCCACGTCTCGAAAAATTGGGTGTGCGCGCATCAGATTGGTGGGAAGCCGTGAATGTCACCCAATCAAAGGGAAGCGCCCTAGCGGACCTCGTCAGCCAACCCGACATCGACTTGGTGCTCATTGCTCTCTCTTCAAACTATGTCCAGTTGATAGGCGAAGACCTTGGAAAAATCAGGGACACGCAGATCGACAAGCTTAGAATTTTCACTTCGCGCCCAGGCATCGAGATGCTTCCCAGCCATTTACGACCCATCGCGATGCCATATGACGAACGCCTTGAAACCTCAACACTACCAGGCACTCGCAACGATTTCCCTCAGAGAGCCCTGCGTCATTTCATTGAGATTCTTGAACTGTCGAGTGCTCCTGCTGAGATCGCTCGAAAGAGCGTCAGCGCGGCGATGGATCTTTTATCCCTAGCAAAAACGACCATCCGGCGGCGCGCATCGGACAGTGAAATTGCCTACATGCTTGAGTGTGTGTGGGCTGACTACCAAGGCAGTTCGACCCGATTGTTACGCTACTTAAGGGACGAGGCCCTGGTGTCGTGCGAGCAATCGCGCTTTCGGAGGATCTGGCAGGACATCAAAGGTCAAGACAGCATAGAGAGCAAAGCATGACGAGCGAAGATGCGATTGTGGTGCGTGCACTACGCACCACGCAAGGCGACAACCTTGATGTGTATGCATTATTCATCAGGGGATCTGACCTGGTCCGAATTGCCGACATCAGCCGCCTGTCGCGCGAAGACAGCAGTCCCCTCAAGGGTTTTCAGCGCCCCGAGATTAAGAGTCATGTCAAAGGGATCACTGAGTACCTCAATCAGGGAAATGTACTTTTTCCCAATGCAATTATCTTAGCGCTGTCTCCTGACCTGCGTTTTGTTGCAGCACGCGGAAGTAAGCCGACAGGCGATGCGGGGCTTTCGCAAGCGGGTACGCTGACGATCCCTATCAGGGAGGAAGGAATGAGGTCTGCCTGGATCGTGGACGGGCAACAGCGCTCATTGGCGTTGGCGAAAGCGGCCAATTCGGATCTTCCTGTGCCAGTGATCGGTTTTGTATCCGACAGCCTGACCACCCAGCGCGAGCAATTTATTTTGGTCAACAAGGCCAAACCCTTGCCCACTCGACTGATCAACGAACTACTGCCGGAGACAGGCAGCATCCTTTTGCCCCGCGAACTGAGTGCTCGCAAGGCACCAGCTGAGTTGTGCGGGCTTCTTAGCCGCGATCCCAACTCCCCTTTCCACAAACTCATAAAGCGGTCGTCCGAGCAAAATAGCAAAGCGGTGATCACTGACACCGCTGTAATAACGATGATCCGCAATAGCATCAGTAATCCGTTGGGGGCGTTGGCTCCCTACACCTCCAGCATCGACGGTGCGGCGAACGTTGAGTCCATGTACCACCTACTGACGACCTTTTGGCGAGCGGTGCGTGATACGTTTCCAGAGGCGTGGGGACTTGAATCGAAGAACAGTCGACTTATGCACTCCGCGGGAATCATCGCCATGGGCGTGCTCATGGATCGGATCTACGCCAAGATCGGTGGTCAGCGCGAAACCTACGAAGCCGTGTTACAAGAACTGGCCAGAGTAGCCCCTTACTGCGCATGGACATCAGGTCAGTGGCCGATGATTAATGTCCAGTGGAATGAAATCCAAAGCACCCCTCAAGATATCAAGGCGCTGCAAGAAACCTTGATCCGCCTCTATATGACCAGCGCTCACCAATGAAATTTTTATACGCCGACACCCAAGACTACGTAGACCCGGATTACGATTTCATCAACGATCGAAATGCGCCGGGCCGGAAGAGATACTGGGATGACCAGTATGCGCACGAAATGATGACCCCCGTCCCTTATGATGGGCTCTTGGTCTCGATGAGCGCAGTGCGACCTGCAAATGGCGTCGCTAATTCAAAGGTTCGGTACTCGACTTCCGAGCAGCAGCGCTTCTTGAGAGAAGGCGCACGCAAATTTCTACGACTCGATGGCATTCAGTTCAAAGATACTATGGTCCTAGGGGACTGCGGGGCTTTTGCCTATGTAGAACACCCTACCCCTGCGTATAGCCCAAGCGAAGTAGTAGAGTTCTACTCGGATGCGGGATTCACCCATGGCTGCTCGCCAGACCACATCATATTCAACTGTGACTCCAGCAATCCGCCAGCGCTGAGCCAGTCGGAGGATGTGCTGTTTCGGTATGAAATCACGCTCAAAAATGCGCAAGAGTTTCTGCGTTTAGTGAAGGAGGCGGAGTGGCCCTTCGAACCCCTGGGCGCGGTGCAGGGTTGGTCTCCTCAAAGCATGGCGAACGCGGCAAAACAACTCGAAGACATGGGTTATCGCTACTTGGCGATCGGAGGTCTAGTACCTTTGAAAGTCGATCAAATCCATGAGGTTCTGAGAGAGCTTCGAGCGGTCCTTAAGCCCGAGACAAATATTCATCTGCTGGGTTTTGCTAAAGCTGAGAACATCCATGAATTCACCGGATATGGCATTACCAGTTTTGACTCAACCTCCCCCCTTATACGCGCATTTAAAGATGCGAAGTGTAATTACTACATGGGTACCAATACAAGCAAACTGGATTACTACACAGCTATTCGCATTCCGCAGGCGATTGAAAATCCACGCCTGATGCAAGGAATAAAAAAAGGCACTCTGAGCGCAGAAGAGTTACAAATCAAAGAAAAAGCAGCGTTGCTAGCAATCCGCGACTACGATAAAAACCTGCTCGACTTTGATTCAACTTTAGCCGTGCTAGTAGACTATCTCCGACTGACTCTTTCCGGCTCAATATCGTCATCATTAGAAATGGAAAAAGAAATCGCCAAGCACGTCCGACTAATCTCACCCACGCTGAGAGATAAACCGTGGCAAAAATGCCAATGTTCGATTTGTCAGTCAGCGGGTATCGAAACTATTATCTTTCGAGCCAGCAATCGAAACAAAAGACGCGGATTTCATAACTTAGGCGTGTACCACCGCCACCTTCAGAAAACTCTGGAACTTTCGAAACAATGATCTATCGATTTAAGGGTGTGCGCGCCCAACAGGCCTCCGGGCATGATGTATTTTCGTTTGCGGCCACTCCAAATGAAATTTTAGAGTTCTCTGAAATTGAGAGAGTCGGCCGCGATGAAGAAGGTCACCTAAAAGGCTTTCAGCGCCATCAAGTCGCGTCGCACATCAGAGATATTCGTGACTATCTTCAGCGCGACGATGCATTGCTTCCTAACGCAATTATCTTGGCCTTTCTGGATGGGGTAACAATTAAAGACCTCGGCGAGGGTATTGTAGAAATCGTTATTGATACTGCCGAATCCAAGCCAGGCTTCGTGGTCGATGGACAACAACGACTCAGTGCCCTTGCCACGATGGAGAAACCTGGATTCCAGGTATTCGTATCGGCATTAATTTGTAAAGATTACAACGAGTTGCGGCAGCAATTTGTGCTCATCAACAATACGCGACCGCTGCCAAAATCGCTAATCTATGAACTTTTACCGACGGTTGACGGCCTGCCAGAACGGTTCACCAGTCGTAAATTTGCTGCTCGCATTATTGATTTGTTGAATTTTTTGCCTAACTCCTCTCTATTTGGCGAGATCAAGCAACATACGAATCCCAAAGGAGTACTAAGCGACATGGCGATGCAGAAGTTCGTGATGAACTCTGCGAATGATGGCGCGATTCGTAGTTTCATGAAGTTTGATGACTTTGAGGGGCGCAGCATCGAACTCATCAACAACTTCTTCCATGCAGTGCGTGTAGTTTTCAAATCAGAATGGGAAGGACTAGCGCCCAGGAATTCACGTTTGAAGCACGGGGCGGGCCTGGTTTCTTTGAGTTTCGTTATGGAGTTGCTTTACTCCGATCAAGGCACAACCTGCAAGGAAGGTTTTATCAAAGGTCTAAAACTTTTGAAACCTCATACGGCGTGGACAAGTGGCGATTGGCACATTTCTGAAACCGACCGCCGCCCCTGGAACGGTATCCAAAACACGCCCACTGATATCGGATTGCTCACCAAGTATCTGACCGAAAAACTCAAGCAAGAACTGAAACGGCGCTAAATCCAAACCCAGTTCCGAGGAGAGCAGCATGCACACCAAAGCCTTAGTTTTATTCTCAGGCGGACAAGACTCAACCACATGCCTTGCCTGGGCGCTGGAACGTTACGAGAACGTCGAGACCATTGGTTTTGATTATGGTCAGAGACATCGAATTGAACTCGAATGTCGGCTGAACATCTTGCAGGAGGTACGTAACAGATTTCCGAACTGGGCCCAGCGACTCGGCGAGGATCACGTACTTGACCTCAAATTACTCGGCCAGATCAGCGATACGGCGATGACCGCTGAGAAGACCATAGAATTTGAAAAGAATGGACTTCCCAATACGTTTGTACCCGGTAGGAATCTGCTGTTTTTGACGTTCGCAGCCACGATTGCCTACCGACGGGACCTCACAGTGCTAGTCGGGGGAATGTGCGAAACCGACTACTCAGGCTACCCAGACTGCCGGGACAACACCCTCAAGGCCACCCAGGTGGCCTTGAGCCTCGGGATGGATGCTCCAGTGATCATTGAAACGCCCTTGATGTGGCTTAACAAAGCTCAGACCTGGCGCTTGGCTGAAGAGTTAGGTAATCGAGATTTTGTCAGCCTGATTCAAGAAGAGTCCCACACCTGCTACCTCGGGACTCGACAGCAGAAACATGAATGGGGCTACGGGTGTGGAACGTGCCCAGCTTGCGAACTGCGCAAAACTGGATATGAGCAGTACATTCAAGAACGAGATTGACGATGGTTCCGCGGTGGCGGATCAATGCACCCGCCACCCATCTGAATCAGATGAGTAAACAAAATGACTTACAGCATCAAAGAAATGTTTTACACCCTTCAAGGCGAAGGCAACCAAGCGGGTCGACCCGCGGTATTCTGCCGATTTTCAGGATGTAACCTCTGGTCGGGACGGGAACAGGACAGGGCTAGCGCGATCTGTACATTCTGCGACACCGACTTTGTGGGAACAGATGGTAAAGGTGGAGGTAAATTCAGAAATGCTGAAGCTCTCGCGCATGCTATTGATTCGTTTTGGCCTATACCCCATCAATATAATAAGTATGTGGTGTTGACCGGCGGAGAACCTTTGCTTCAGGTCGATGACGCATTGATTGTCGCTCTGCATGAATTGGATTTCACCATTGCCGTAGAGACCAACGGAACTATCACACCACCCAAAGGTATTGACTGGATCTGTGTAAGCCCAAAATCCACCGCACAACTAAAAATAACTAAAGGTGACGAATTAAAACTTGTATTCCCGCAACCCGACTCGATACCCAATCAATTTGAGCATCTAGACTTCAAAAACTTCTACCTCCAACCCATGGACAACTCAAACACCAAAAATAATATTGAGAAAACCATCACATATTGCAAAAGCAATCCTAAATGGCGCCTAGGCTTGCAGCAACATAAAATACTAAAAATACCTTAAACCACTAATAGACCCTCACAATCAACCAAAGCCACTTCACGATAAAACTTATACAAACTCAAAAAACAAACCAAACATTAGCAAACGAGACATTCAGAAAATAGGAAGTTGGCTTTTTAACTAACCCAAAATAACACCCAACACAAATTCTATAACGACAAGCAATGTCGTGCAGGGGGGGGGGGGGGGGGGGGGGGGGGGGGGGGGGGGGGGGGGGGGGGGGGGGGGGGGGGGGGGGGGGGGGGGGGG